>NZ_WMBF01000160.1:0-13541 GCF_019400875.1 Streptomyces anatolicus
CCCCCACCCCCACGCCCCAGGCGCGTGCGGCACGCAATCCTCACCGGTGGCGGAGTCCGGTACGGTCCCCCAGCAGAAGGGTGGCGGCCACGCGGCCGAGCACCTGCGCGGCGCTTCCACCGACCTCCTGGAGCACCCCGACCCGCACATCGCGGCGCAGGCGGCGGCCCTGGAGAACCTCCTGCGCTGCTGGGTCAGGGAGAACAACCTCCCGGCACCGGACCACGGCCCCCTGCGCGTCCCCCTCGACGCCAGCGGCACGGCCCTGCTCGTCCCCGTGCACTACTGGTCGGCCACCGGCTGGCACCGCTTCGGCCTCCCCTACCTGGAGGACGGCCCGGCGAGCGCCCCGCCCGTCGACGCGGTCACCGTCGCCGCACTCCTCAGCCGTGAGACGGCCGGCCGCGATGGGGAGCCGACGAGCGGCGGCTCGGCAGCGCTGCCGGAGCCGGAGCAGGGCGAGGCGAGGGCCGCCCCGGCAGAGGAGGCGGCGCCCCCGGCAGATCCGGTTGACGGCGCCGACCTGGTCGGCCGGGTCGCCGACTCGGTCCGCCGGACCGCCACCTTCATCGCCGACCGGCGCGACCGCCCCGGTGACGAACCCGACCTCTTCCTCGCCGCCGAACAGTCCCTGCTCCTCGGGCACCCCCTGCATCCGACCCCCAAGAGCCGCGAGGGTCTGTCCGACGGCGAGATCCGTCTCTACTCACCGGAGCTGCGCGGCGCCTTCGCGCTGCACTGGCTGGCCGTCGACCGCTCCGTGCTCTCCTCGGACTCGGCCTGGACCGAGCGCGGCCGCACCGTCCCGGCCGACCAGCTCACCACCCGCCTGGCAGCACCCGGACTGCCGCTGCCGGAGGGCCGCGTCGCACTCCCCGTCCATCCTTGGCAGATCCGCGAACTCCGGCACCGCCCCGAGGCAGCCGAACTCCTCGACGCGGGCCTCCTCCAGGACCTCGGCCCGCACGGCACGCCCTGGCACCCCACCTCCTCCGTACGCACCCTCTACCGCACCGGCGCCCCCGCCATGCTCAAGCTCTCGCTCGGCCTGCGCATCACCAACTCCCGTCGCGAGAACCTCCGCAAGGAACTCCACCGAGGCGTCGAGGCCCACCGCCTGTTGCGCAGCGGCCTCGCTGAGCAGTGGCAAGCGGTCCACCCCTGCTTCGACGTGGTCCGCGACCCCGCCTGGCTGGCCGTCAACGGCCGCGACGGCGCTCCCGTGACCGGGCTGGACGTCATGATCCGGCACAACCCCTTCGCCCCCGGCGACGACGCCACCTGCGTCGCCGGCCTCGTCTCGCCCAGGCCGTCGATGCTTCCCGGCTGCCAGGAGCCCCGACTGATGCGCTCCCGGCTCGGCGAGATCGTCACCAGGCTGGCCGGGCGAACGGGCCGCCCCCGAGGAGCCGTCGCCACCGAGTGGTTCCTGCGCTACCTGGAGAGCGTCGTCCGCCCCGTGCTGTGGCTCGACAGCGAGGCGGGCGTCGCCCTGGAGGCACACCAGCAGAACACGATCCTCCTGCTCGACCCCGAAGGCTGGCCCGTGGGCGGCCGCTACCGCGACAACCAGGGCTACTACTTCCGGGAGTCCCGGCGCGCCGAACTGGACCGGCGGCTCCCCGGCATCGGCCGGCACAGCGACACCTTCGTGACCGACGAGGTGACCGACGAGCGGTTCGCCTACTACCTCGGCATCAACAACGTCCTCGGCCTGATCGGCGCATTCGGTGCCGAACGGCTCGCGGACGAAAGGCTGTTGCTCGCCGCCTTCCGGCGCTTCCTCGGCGACATCGCGTCCGGCCCCGAACGGCTGCGCACCTCGCTGCCCGCGACGCTGCTCGACTCACCCGTGCTGCGCTGCAAGGCCAACCTGCTGACCCGGCTGCACGGCCTCGACGAGCTGGTCGGCCCGGTCGATACCCAGTCCGTCTACGTCACCATCACCAACCCCCTTCATTCCTGAGGAACATGCCCCACCACTTCTGACAGGAGCGACGCCGTGCCTCCCACCGATGCGAGCACCGACGCCGACACCGATCCCACTGCCTCCGGTGCCGACGGCGCGGACACCCTCGATCTGCGCCTGCCCGACGAGCTTGTCGCCCTGCTCGCCGAGCGCGAAGAGCGAGCCGCGCGGACAGCTCACATCGGCCCAGGAGAGGGCGCGCCGGGCCACCCCGCGGGCGCCGTACCGCCCGACGAACTCCTCGGCGGTGGTGCGGCGGACGATCTCCTGGGCGGCGTTGCCGACTGGGGGCCGACCACCACCGACGCCGGTGTCTTCCAGCTCGTACCCGTCCGTCTCGAACGTGACCTCCCGCTGATCAGCCGGTGGATGAACGACCCGGCCGTGGCCGCGTTCTGGGAACTCGCGGGACCCGAAGCCGTCACCGAGGCCCACCTGCGTCCCCAGCTCGACGGAGACGGACGCAGCGTGCCCTGCCTGGGCGTGCTGGAGGGCATGCCGATGAGCTACTGGGAGGTCTACCGGGCGGACCTCGACCCCCTGGCCCGGCACTATCCTTCGCGCCCGCACGACACCGGAATCCACCTCCTCATCGGCGGTGTCGTCAACCGCGGCCGTGGCCTTGGCACTTCGCTGCTCAGAGCCGTCGCCGACCTCGTCCTCGACCACCGCCCCGCATGCGCACGCGTCCTCGCAGAACCCGACCTGCGCAACACCCCCTCCGTCTCCGCATTCCTGAGCGCCGGCTTCCGCTTCTCTGCCGAAGTGGACCTGCCCGACAAGCGGGCGGCGCTCATGGTCCGTGACCGGGCCCTGCGCGCAGTGCTCTGACCCGATCACTCTCCGTCACTCATGGAACGACGCCCGACCCGATCCGGTTCCCTCCCTGAGGAGTCCCCGTGCCGAATCCGTCCGCCGGCCCGATTTCCCGCCCGTCCGCCGCTCTCCACGCTCCACCCGAGCTGACCCAGGACAGATGGCGCGAGGCCGGGCGCCGCCTGCTCGCCAAGATGCTCGGCGAGTTCGCCTACGAGGAGATCATCCGACCCGTGCCGGTCATAGGGGGCGAGACGGGCACGTACCGCCTCATCCTCGAACCGCAGAACTCCGACGGGCCCTCCACGTCGGCGGCGCCCCTCGCCCCCGCCGACGCCCAAACCGGCCCGTGCCTCACCTTCCGGGCCCGCCGCGGCTCGTACGGCGGCTGGCACGTGGACCCGGCAAGCCCGACCCTGACCGAGGGCGGCTCGACGGCCCGCCCCTTCACCGACCCCGTTCGATTCCTGGCGCTCGCCCGCCGAACCCTGGGACTCGACGGAGCCACCCTCGGTCATCTGATCCGTGAGCTGACCGTCACGCTCTGCGCCGACACCCGGATCGACCACACCGCGCTCAGCGCGGCCCGGCTCGCCGACCTCGGTTACGCGGAACTGGAAGGGCACCAGACAGGCCACCCCTGGCTCGTCCTCAACAAAGGGCGCATCGGTTTCTCCGCGGGTGACACCAGCCGCTGGGCGCCCGAGGCCCGCCGCCCCATGACGCTCCCATGGATCGCCGTCCACACCGATCTGGCCGTCTACCGAGGCATCGGCGGACTGGACACCGCCCAGCGGCTCTACGCCCGCGAGCTGACCGCCGACGCCCAGGAGGCCTTCGCGGACTTACTCCACGCGCGCGGGCTCGACCCCCAGGAGTACCTCTACCTCCCGGTGCACCCCTGGCAGTGGGACGAGATCGTGGTCCCCCTCTTCGCGCCCTCCGTCGCCGCGGACGCCATCGTTCCGCTCGTCAGCGACGGCGACGTGCGGCTTCCCCAGCAGTCCATCCGTACGTTCCTGAACGTGTCCCGCCCCGACCGGCACACCGTGAAACTGCCGCTGTCGGTCCTCAACACCCTGGTGTGGCGGGGCCTCCCGACGGAGCGCACCGTCGCGGCACCGGCGGTCACGGCCTGGATGCACGCACTGCGCGACGCCGATCCCTTCCTGCGCGACGAATGCGGGGTGATCCTGCTCGGCGAGGTGGCGTCGGTGGCCGTCGAACACCCCGTGTACGACGGTCTCCCCGAAGTCCCGTACCAGTACAGGGAACTGCTCGGCGCCATCTGGCGCGAACCGCTCTCGCGCTACCTCGCCCCTGATGAGCGCGCGCGCACCCTTGCCTCTCTCCTGTACGTCGACCCGGACGGCAAGGCCTTCGTCACGGAACTCGTCGCACGCTCGAGCCTCGCACCCTCCGTATGGCTGCGCCGGCTCTTCGCGGCCCTGCTGCCCCCGCTGCTGCACTTCCTCTACCGCTACGGAACGGTCTTCTCCCCGCACGGCGAGAACGCCATCGTCGTCTTCGACGACAAGGACGTGCCCGTCCGGCTCGCGGTGAAGGACTTCGTGGACGACGTGAACGTCAGCGCCACGCCGCTGCCCGAGCACGACTCCATGCCGGACGACGTGCGCGAAGTACTGCTCACCGAGCCTCCCGGCTTCCTCACCCAGTTCATCCATTCCGGTCTCTTCGTGGGCGTCTTCCGCTATCTGGCGCCCCTGTGCGAGGAACAACTGGGCGTTCCGGAAGCCGATTTCTGGTCCGCCGTGCGCGCGGAGATTCTTCGGCACCAAGCACGTTTCCCTGAGCTGAAAGAGCGCTACGAGACGTTCGACCTGCTCACGCCCCGTATCGAGCGGTTGTGCCTCAACCGGAACCGACTCCTCCTCGATGGATACCGCGACCGCCCCCAGCGCCCCCACGCCGCCGTGCACGGGACCGTGCCCAACCCCCTCCACCAGCCTTGATCGCGGGATTGTCAGTGCGGCACCGTAGGGTGGTCGCGCTATGACGAAGCCCTCCCTCCCCGAGCTCCTGCACGCCGCCGTCACCGCTGTCGGCGGCACGGAACGCCCTGGCCAGGTATCCATGGCCGAGGCCGTCGCCGAGGTGATCGACGACGGCTCCCACCTGCTGGTCCAGGCCGGCACCGGCACGGGCAAGTCCCTCGGCTACCTCGTGCCCGCCCTGGCCCACGGCGAGCGCGTGGTGGTCGCCACCGCCACGCTCGCCCTCCAGCGCCAGCTCGTGGAGCGGGACCTGCCGCGCACGGTGGAAGCGCTGCATCCGCTGATGCGTCGCCGCCCCCAGTTCGCGATGCTCAAGGGCCGCTCGAACTACCTGTGCCTGCATCGCCTCCATGAGGGTGTGCCCCAGGAAGAGGAAGAGGGCCTTTTCGACCAGTTCGAGGCGGCCGCACCCACCAGCAAGCTGGGCCAGGACCTCCTGAGGATGCGGGACTGGGTGGACGAGACCGAGACGGGCGACCGCGACGATCTCACTCCCGGTGTCTCCGACCGCGCCTGGTCCCAGATCTCCGTTTCCTCCAGGGAGTGCCTCGGCGCCTCGAAGTGCGCCTATGGAGCGGAGTGCTTCGCCGAGGCGGCCCGCGAGCGCGCCAAGCTCGCCGACGTCGTCGTCACGAACCACGCGCTGCTCGCCATCGACGCCATCGAAGGCGCGCCCGTCCTTCCCCAGCACGAGGTGCTGATCGTGGACGAGGCCCATGAGCTGGTCTCCCGCGTCACGGGCGTGGCCACGGGCGAGCTGACCCCCGGGCAGGTCAACCGCGCCGTGCGCCGCGCGGCCAAGCTCGTCAACGAAAAGGCGGCCGACCAGCTCCAGACCGCTTCCGAGGGCTTCGAGCGGGTGATGGAGCTGGCCCTGCCGGGCCGCCTGGAGGAGATCCCCGAAGACCTCGGCTATGCCCTGATGGCCCTCCGGGACGCCGCCCGCTCGGTCATCACGGCGCTCGGTTCCACCCGCGACAAGTCGGTCCAGGACGAGGACGCGGTCCGTAAGCAGGCGCTCGCCTCCGTGGAGTCGATCCACGACGTGGCGGAGCGCATCACGAACGGCTCGGAGTGGGACGTCGTCTGGTACGAGCGGCACGACCGTTTCGGAGCCTCCCTGCGCGTGGCGCCGATGTCCGTGTCGGGTCTCCTGCGGGAGAAGCTCTTCGCCGACCGTTCGGTGATCCTCACCTCCGCCACGCTCAAGCTCGGCGGCGACTTCAACGGAGTGGGGGCCTCGCTCGGCCTGCCCCCCGAGGGCACCGAGTCCGAGGACGCCCCGCAGTGGAAGGGCCTCGACGTCGGCTCCCCGTTCGACTACGGCAAGCAGGGCATCCTGTATGTCGCCAAGCACCTGGCCCGGCCGGGGCGCGAGGGCACGCGCGGCGACATGCTCGATGAGCTGGCCGAGCTGATCGAGGCGGCGGGCGGGCGCACCCTCGGCCTGTTCTCCTCCATGCGCGCCGCCCAGAGCGCGGCGGAGGAGCTGCGGGGCCGCCTAGACATGCCGATCCTCCTCCAGGGTGAGGAGACCCTGGGCGAGCTGATCAAGGGCTTCGCGGCGGACGCGAGGACCTGCCTCTTCGGGACGCTCTCGCTGTGGCAGGGAGTGGATGTGCCGGGCCCCAGCTGTCAGCTGGTGGTCATGGACAAGATCCCGTTCCCGCGCCCCGACGACCCGCTGATGAGCGCCCGCCAGAAGGCCGTCGACGAGGCCGGCGGCAATGGCTTCATGGCGGTCGCGGCCACGCACGCGGCCCTGCTGATGGCGCAGGGCGCAGGCCGTCTCGTACGAGCGTCGGGGGACCGCGGCGTGGTCGCCGTCCTGGACCCCCGGCTGGCCACCGCGCGCTATGGCAGCTATCTGCGGGCTTCGCTGCCCGACTTCTGGTACACGACGGACCGCAATCAGGCGCGCCGCTCGCTGGCCGCGATCGACGCGGCGGCGAAGACTGCCGAGGGGGCCGAGGCGTAGGAGTCCCGACAGCCGCGTCCGCCCCCAGGGACTCTGGGGGCGGACGCAGCAGGGCCCCGGAACCGGCGCAGTTGGTTCCGGGGCCCGGTCAGGGGCGGAGGCTCATACCCGCCGCAGCACCGCCACGACCTTGCCGAGGATCGTCGCCTCGTCGCCGGGGATCGGCTGGTACGCGGAGTTGTGCGGGAGCAGCCAGACGTGCCCGTCCTCGCGCTTGAAACGCTTGACCGTGGCTTCGCCGTCCAGCATGGCGGCCACGATGTCGCCGTTCTCCGCGACGGGCTGGCGGCGGACCGTGACCCAGTCGCCGTCACAGATCGCGGCCTCGATCATCGAGTCACCGACGACCTTCAGTACGAAGAGCTCGCCGTCGCCCACCAGCTGCCGGGGGAGAGGGAAGACGTCCTCCACCGACTCCTCGGCGAGGATCGGGCCACCGGCCGCGATGCGGCCGACGAGCGGGACGTACGAAGCGGCGGGCTTGCCGGTGGTGTCGGTGGGCTGGCTGCTCGGCTGGTCGGAGCCGCGCACCTCGTAGGCCCGCGGGCGGTGCGGGTCGCGGCGGAGGAAGCCCTTGCGCTCCAGGGCCATCAGCTGATGGGCGACCGAGGAGGTGCTGGAGAGCCCCACCGCCTGACCGATCTCCCGCATGGACGGTGGGTAGCCGCGCCGCTGCACGGAGTCCCGGATGACCTCGATCACCCGGCGTTGCCGGTCGGTGAGTCCCGAGCTGTCGGCGCGGATGCCTGGAGGTCGCCCTGGCAGGGAGCGCGTGGGCTTGGGCCCCTCCTGGTTCGTGGCTGCGTCATTCATGGCATGCACCGGCTCGAGTCGGCTCTGGGAGCGGTCCTGGGCAGTGATGGTGGCGCTGTCTGCGGTGGTGGTCACGTCGGTCGGCCCCTCTCGAGATGTTCTCTCCCTAGCTAGCCAACGGTAGTTGCTTTCGAAAGGTTGCGCCAAACACACGTTCGAGTGAAAAATCGAAGATTACCTGACGTGATCAGGGGCCCAGGTGTATGGCTGACGCTCGCGGGTGCATGACTGACGCTCGCGCCGAACGGCAATTCGGTTCATTACGGTACGCTTCACCGCCGGGATCGTGACCCCTTCGGTGGGGCTCTCATACTGCCACTCGGTGCCCCCTCGGCCCGGCACCGGGCCCCGTTCCGGGCGGCGCGAGTGGCCGTTTCGTAGGTCTGGGGCGATCTGGTGCGGCGCGACACGCGTGGTGTCGGAAAAGCGACCAAACCCCAGATCTAGTGGTTGGATTGCGGCAGCAGCCCAGAAGTTGTGGTCCCTGGTCTTTCGGGACCGTGGGCATCGCCTATGCTTGGGGCTGCTTCGAGGGCCCCCAGGGCCCGTTGAGGCTTATGAGTCGTGCCATGAAGGAGGGTTGGGAGTTCCATGCACTGCCCCTTCTGCAGGCACCCCGACAGCCGCGTAGTCGACAGCCGCACCACCGACGACGGCACGTCGATCCGAAGGCGCCGCCAGTGCCCTGACTGCTCCCGTCGTTTCACGACAGTGGAGACGTGCTCACTGATGGTGATCAAGCGCAGCGGCGTGACCGAGCCCTTCAGCCGTACGAAGGTCATCAATGGCGTCCGCAAGGCATGCCAGGGACGGCCGGTCACCGAGGACGCCCTCGCTCTGCTCGGCCAGCGGGTCGAGGAGGCGGTGCGCGCCACCGGGAGCGCCGAGCTGACCACCCACGACGTCGGGCTGGCCATACTCGGTCCGCTGCAGGAACTCGACCTCGTCGCCTACCTGCGCTTCGCGTCGGTGTACCGGGCGTTCGACTCGCTCGAGGACTTCGAGGCTGCCATCGGGGAGCTGAGGGAACAGCGGCTCGACGCCGAGCCGCGCGACGCGGGCGGAGAGCGCGTCGTGAACGACCGCGGGCCTGGAGGGACTGTCGAAGTCCCCGTGCCCGCCACCGCCGCCGACTGACCGGCTGACCGACCGGCCGGCGGCAAACCAGACCTGTTGCGGGTGTCCTCTGTGATGTCCCGCAACGCCAGAAACACATCCGTGCCACGGGAAGAACGTGGTACTTCAGGGCGTTTTAGCCTGAAACAGGGAGGCGGCATGACCGAGACGACGAGCGGCCCGGCACGAGGTTCCCGCGCAAAGGGATCCAAGGCCAACAAGGGTCTGCGCATCGAGCGCATCCACACGACCCCCGGCGTGCATCCGTACGACGAGGTGGTCTGGGAGCGCCGTGACGTCGTCATGACCAACTGGCGCGACGGCTCGGTCAACTTCGAGCAGCGTGGCGTCGAGTTCCCCGACTTCTGGTCGGTGAACGCGGTCAACATCGTCACCAGCAAGTACTTCCGCGGGGCCGTCGGTACCCCGCAGCGCGAGACCGGCCTCAAGCAGCTGATCGACCGCATCGTGAAGACCTACCGCAAGGCCGGCGAGGACTACGGCTACTTCGCCTCGCCCGCCGACGCCGAGATCTTCGAGCACGAGCTGGCTTACGCCCTCCTGCACCAGATCTTCAGCTTCAACTCGCCGGTCTGGTTCAACGTCGGTACGCCCCAGCCGCAGCAGGTCTCCGCCTGCTTCATCCTGGCCGTCGACGACTCCATGGAGTCGATCCTCGACTGGTACAAGGAAGAGGGCATGATCTTCAAGGGCGGCTCCGGCGCCGGCCTGAACCTCTCCCGCATCCGTTCCTCCAAGGAACTGCTGTCCTCCGGAGGCAACGCCTCCGGTCCCGTCTCCTTCATGCGCGGCGCCGACGCCTCCGCGGGAACGATCAAGTCCGGTGGCGCCACGCGCCGCGCGGCCAAGATGGTCATCCTCGACGTCGACCACCCCGACATCGAGGGCTTCATCGAGACCAAGGTGAAGGAAGAGGAGAAGATCCGCGCCCTGCGCGACGCGGGCTTCGACATGGACCTGGGCGGCGACGACATCACGTCCGTCCAGTACCAGAACGCCAACAACTCGGTCCGCGTGAACGACGAGTTCATGAAGGCCGTGGAGACCGGCTCCAAGTTCGGCCTGCGCGCCCGGATGACCGGCGACGTCATCGAGGAGGTCGACGCCAAGTCGCTCTTCCGCAAGATGGCCGAGGCCGCCTGGGCCTGCGCCGACCCCGGCATCCAGTACGACGACACCATCAACGCCTGGCACACCTGCCCGGAGTCCGGCCGGATCAACGGCTCGAACCCGTGCAGCGAGTACATGCACCTGGACAACACGTCCTGCAACCTCGCCTCGCTGAACCTGATGAAGTTCCTGAAGGACGACGGCAAGGGCACCCAGTCCTTCGACGTCGAGCGCTTCTCGAAGGTCGTCGAGCTGGTCATCACCGCCATGGACATCTCGATCTGCTTCGCGGACTTCCCGACCCAGAAGATCGGCGAGAACACCCGCGCCTACCGCCAGCTGGGCATCGGCTACGCCAACCTCGGCGCCCTGCTCATGGCGACCGGTCACGCGTACGACTCCGACGGTGGCCGCGCCCTCGCCGGCGCCATCACCTCGCTGATGACGGGCACCTCGTACAAGCGTTCTGCCGAGCTGGCCGCGGTCGTCGGTCCCTACGACGGCTACGCCCGCAACGCCACGCCGCACAAGCGCGTCATGAAGCAGCACTCCGACGCCAACGCCTCGGCTATCCGCGTCGACGACCTGGACACGCCGATCTGGGCCGCCGCCACGGAGGCCTGGCAGGACGTGATCCGCCTCGGCGAGAAGAACGGTTTCCGTAACTCCCAGGCGTCCGTCATCGCGCCGACCGGCACCATCGGTCTCGCGATGTCCTGCGACACCACGGGCCTGGAGCCCGACCTCGCCCTGGTGAAGTTCAAGAAGCTCGTCGGCGGCGGCTCGATGCAGATCGTCAACGGCACCGTGCCGCAGGCCCTGCGTCGCCTGGGCTACCAGGAGGAGCAGATCGAGGCGATCGTCGCCCACATCGCCGAGAACGGCAATGTGATCGACGCCCCGGGCCTGAAGACCGAGCACTACGAGGTCTTCGACTGCGCCATGGGTGAGCGCTCCATCTCCGCGATGGGCCACGTCCGCATGATGGCCGCGATCCAGCCGTGGATCTCGGGCGCCCTCTCCAAGACGGTCAACCTCCCGGAGACCGCCACCGTCGAGGACGTCGAAGAGGTCTACTTCGAGGCCTGGAAGATGGGCGTCAAGGCGCTCGCCATCTACCGCGACAACTGCAAGGTCGGCCAGCCGCTCTCCGCCAAGAAGAAGGAGGTGGAGAAGACCGAGATCACCGAGAAGGCCGAGGACACGATCCGTGCCGCGGTCGAGAAGGTGGTCGAGTACCGCCCGGTCCGCAAGCGCCTTCCGAAGGGCCGTCCCGGCATCACGACCTCCTTCACGGTGGGTGGCGCCGAGGGTTACATGACGGCCAACTCCTACCCGGACGACGGTCTGGGCGAGGTCTTCCTGAAGATGTCCAAGCAGGGCTCGACCCTCGCGGGCATGATGGACGCCTTCTCCATCGCCGTCTCGGTCGGTCTGCAGTACGGCGTGCCCCTGGAGACGTACGTCTCCAAGTTCACGAACATGCGCTTCGAGCCGGCCGGTATGACGGACGACCCGGACGTGCGGATGGCGCAGTCGATCGTCGACTACATCTTCCGCCGCCTGGCGCTGGACTTCCTGCCCTTCGAGACGCGCTCCGCGCTCGGCATCCACTCCGCCGAGGAGCGTCAGCGCCACCTGGAGACGGGTTCGTACGAGCCGTCCCTCGACGACTCCGAGGTCGACGTCGAGGGCCTGGCTCAGTCGGCGCCGCGGCAGACCGAGTCCCTGAAGGCGGTGGCCACGCCGAAGGCGGAGGCCGAGGCGGTCAAGCCCGCCCCGCAGCAGGCGCACACCAGCGCCGAGCTGGTCGAGATGCAGCTGGGCATCCAGGCCGACGCGCCGCTGTGCTTCTCCTGCGGTACGAAGATGCAGCGGGCGGGCTCCTGCTACATCTGCGAGGGTTGCGGCTCCACCAGCGGCTGCAGCTGATCCGTAGGGGCTGTGCCGGGAACGCTTCCGGCACAGCCGCTTAGCTTCTGGCGCAAGGGGATCGACGAGGCGTCGGTCCCCTTCGCCATGCGCTCGAAGCGTCACGCCCTCGATGTCAGAGCTCGCCTCCCATGAGGCTCAGAGCTCACCTCCCATGAGGGCGGCGAACTCCGTCGGGTCGGCGTCGAAGCCACGGATGACCTCGCGGAACGACCACACCCCCGCTTCGTCCCTGGTGAACTCGGCGACGGTCGAGGCCGTGCAGCCGCCGACACCGGCCAGGTCACTCTGGGCCAGCTCCGTGTAACCCTCGCGGATTCGCACCGTGGTGTTGGGGATGTCGCCGAACACCCTCTGCTCGTCGTGCTGTTGGATGGCGACACCCACCACCACGCGCGCGTACGTGGACGCGAGACGGTCCAGTTCGAGCACCATGACCTCGTCGTAACCGAAGCCCTGGCCCGTCCTGCTGTCACGGTTGAGGGTGATCGTGCCGTCGGGGGAGCGGTTGTCGAAGTGCACGAGGTACACGGGGTCTCCGTAGGGAGCGTCCGACGTGTACGTGGCGGCGATGATGTCGAGGTCGTGGGGAGCGGACCCGGCGGGGCTCGGGTCCCACTTGAGACCCACTTCGACCTTCTTGATTCCCTTGCTGACACTGCTCATTGGGCTTCCCCCTCCTCGTGACCCGGCGCTGCGGTTCCGCCAGGATGTCCCACACATACGCTACGACGCACGACTGACAACGGCGTAGCTTCCCTGGTCGGGGGGTGCAACGGCACGGCGTTCCGGACGGGTTGGCGCCGGCCGGCGGCCACGGAGATCATTGCCCCATGACATGGAACGGGGATGAACTCGATTTCGACGCCTACTTGGCGAGAGTCGGGCACATGGGGGACACGAAGCCGGATCTGGACACTCTCCGCGCCCTTCACAGGGCGCATGTGGCGTCGATCCCCTTCGAGAACCTTGAGGTGATGCTCGGCCGTCCGGTCCCGCTGGACCTGGCGGCACTGCAGGACAAGATGGTGCGCGGGCGGCGGGGAGGCTACTGCTACGAACAGAACCTGCTCTTCGCGGCGGCTCTCGAACGCATCGGTTTCAACGTCACGGGACTGGGGGCGCGCGTCAGGGCCGGGGCCTCCACCACGCGCGCGGTGACGCACATGCTCCTGAAGGTCGAGGTGGACGGGGAGGAGTGGCACTGCGACGTGGGGTTCGGCGCAGAAGGGCTGCTCGAACCGATCCCGCTGCGCGACGGGGTGGAAGTACGACAAGGAGAGTGGCGTTATCGCGTCGACGGCGAGGACGGCGGGGTTCTGGTCCTGCGGACGTGGCGCCCCGACGGGTGGTTCGATCTGTACGCCTACACCCTGGAGTCACGTCTTCCCGTCGACTACGTAGTGATGAACCACTACACATCGACCCATCGGAGCTCGTCATTCATCCGGCGGCCGGTGATACAGCAGGGCACTCCGTGGGCGCGCCGCAGGCTGGTGGGAGATCAGTTGAGTGTGGCGCGCCCGGACGGCTCTGTCGTCGAACAGACCGTTCCTGTGGGCGAATTGACGCACCTTCTCGCGCGGGAGTTCGGCATCGAGCTGGAAGCTGACGATTCAGCCGAGCTGATCAGGGTGCACTACGCCGGAGCGTGACCCCGGCCGCGCGCTGCGCCGTACGATGGCGCGGTGCTGGTCAAGTGGATTCGCTGCACCGTGGTTGACCGTCGGGGGTTCGAGCGAGGGCAGCGAAAGTGGGCGGGGCTTTTGGG
>NZ_WMBF01000161.1:0-13541 GCF_019400875.1 Streptomyces anatolicus
GGTGTGGGGGGATCGGGGTGCGGTCCGCCTCCGTGCTCATGCTCCCCCGTCTCCTCGCGCTCCGGCTGCCGGAACGCTCGGCCCGGCGAGGCTCCGTGCGCGTCACTCTACGGGCTGACGCGGGGCGTACGAGAACCCAGTCCAGGCCACCGGGCGATCTGCCCGGATCATCCCCCTACCCTCGGGTAATCGCGTCTGGCAGGCTTCGGCCATGACCGCCCGTGCCGTAGACCGAGCCGCAGACCGTGCCGCAGACCGGGCCCGTTACGACCGGGCCACCGCACACCTCGACGCGCCCCTCGCCCTAGTCGACCTGGCGGCTTTCGACGCCAACGCCGACGATCTCGTGCGCCGGGCCGCGGGCAAGCCGATCCGCGTCGCCAGCAAGTCCGTGCGCTGCCGGGCCCTGCTCGAACGGGTCCTGGCCCGCGACGGCTTCGCCGGGATCATGTCGTTCACGCTCGCCGAGTCGCTATGGCTCGCGCACTCCGGCTTCGACGACGTCCTGCTCGCCTACCCCTCCGCCGACCGCGCCGGTTTCGCCGAGCTGACCGCCGACCCCAAGCTCGCGGCCGCCGTGACGGTGATGGTCGACGACCCGGCGCAGCTGCGGCTGATCGACGAGGCGAGGGACGGCGGGACCGAGGAGGTGCGGGTCTGTCTGGAGCTGGACACCTCGCTCCAGGTCCTTGGCGGACGCGTACGGATCGGTGCGCTCCGTTCGCCGCTGCACTCCCCCGCGCAGATCGCCGCGCTGGCCCGCGCCATCGTCCGGCGGCCCGGGTTCAGGCTCGTGGGCGTGATGGCGTACGAAGGGCATGTCGCGGGGGTGGGCGACGCGGTCGAGGGGCATCCGGCGCGCTCGCGGGCGATCCGGATGATGCAGGCCGCGGCCCGCAAGGAGCTGGCGGAGCGCCGGTCGCGGACGATCGCGGCGGTACGGGCCCTCGCGCCGGACCTGGAGTTCGTGAACGGCGGCGGTACGGGCAGCGTGCAGCACACCGCGGCCGAGCGCGCGGTGACGGAGATCGCCGCGGGGTCGGGGCTCTTCGTGCCGCGGCTCTTCGACAACTACACGTCGTTCAGCGGGCGTCCGGCCGCGCTCTTCGCGCAGCCGGTGGTGCGCAGGCCCGGCCCGGGTACCGTGACGGTGCTCGGCGGCGGCTATCCGGCGTCGGGGGTCGCGGGCCCCGACCGCTCGCCGGTGCCCTATCTGCCCGAGGGGCTGCGGTACGACCCCCAGGAGGGCGCGGGCGAGGTGCAGACACCGCTGCACGGGCCCCCGGCGGACGATCTGGCGATCGGCGACAAGGTGTGGTTCCGGCACGCGAAGGCCGGGGAGCTGTGCGAGCGGTTCGAGACGCTGCGTCTGGTGGAGGGCGACAAGGTGACGGGGAGCGTACCGACGTACCGGGGCGAGGGCCGCACTTTCCTCTGAGCCGCCAGGGCTGTCACGGCGTCGCGCCGACGTCCTCGCCCACGCCCCCGCCCGTGGCGCTGTCGTCGGTCGAGCGGATGCCCTTGATGATGCGTTCCAGGTCGGAGAGGGGCGGCGCGCCCTTGGCGACGTTGACGGAGAGACGCACGATGACCATCGGTTCGGAGCCGATGCTCGACTTGAACGCCACCGACTGCACATACCCTCCGGAGGCCTTTTCGGTCCGGACCCGCCAGCGCACGTAGTAGCCGCTGCGGCCCGCGACGGCCACCGTGCCCTCCGCGACCTTCTCGTGCCCGGTGATGCGGCCGTAGTACTCGTTGTCGAGGACGTCCTTGCCGTAGACGCTCTTGGCCGCGTCCGCGATGTCGCCCCGCGCGAGCGCCTTGGGAGAGGTCTCGTCGGTGGAGGTCACGGTCTGCGAGGTGACCCGGCCGTGGCGGCACATGCCCGAGTCGCCGGGGCAGTCGAAGGTGTCCGGCGTCTGCAGGGTCGGCGCGTCGTGGACGGTGTCCTCGGCCTTCTCCCATCCGTCGATGACGGGCAGCGTGATGCCGTTGAGGTCGTCGACGAGGACGTTCGGATCGGACGTCGGGGACGCCGACTTCGACTCCGAGGCGGTCGGTGTCGGGGAGGCCTCGGCCGACGTGCTGGGCGCGGCACCGCCCCGTGGCTCCCCGTCGTCCTTGCCGAGTACGACGACGCCCGTGACGATCGCCGCGACGAGCACGGCTCCGGCGGTGGCGAGCGCGATGATCTTCGCTCGGCCACCGCCGGAGGACGCCGGGGCGATCACCGCGGACGCGGCGGGGTCCGGCGGGCCGAAGCCCTGCCGCACCGGCGCCACTTGGGGGTGTTCGGGGGTGCGCCGGTGCTCGGTCCACGCGGACCCGTCCCACCAGCGCTCGACGGCGGGCTGGTTCGGGTCCGGGTACCAGCCGGGCGGAGGCGTCATGCTCATCCCGGCACTCTAGGACGTGCCCCGCCGATCAGTACACCGAGCCCCTTCGGTCAGTACGCCGGGCCCCGCTGGTCAGTACACCGAGTCCCGCTGGTCGGGCACGACCGAGCCGTCCTCGCGGAGCACCGGGCCCTTGTCGCCGTCGTGTTCGTTGTAGGCGCTCGTCGAGCAGGGGTAGCGACCCGACTTCTGCGGCATCGGCTCGATGAACATCGGGTTCACGACCCAGCGGCCGTCGGCGTTGTCGTAGGCGCGGCACATGAACTCGCTCTTGTTGCGGTTCAGCACGAGGTGCGCGCCGGTGGCGTCGCCGACGAACGTCACGTCCGTGTCCGCGTCGCCGCCGCCGAGTGCGATGCGGTGGTGCCGGTCCTGCTTCTCCCAGGCCGACTCGCCCTTGACCTTGAAGATCTCCTGGTTGATCCAGCAGCGCTTGCCGTCGATGTACGGGATGGCCTCGCCCTTGTTCACGGGCACGCCGCCGCACCCCTGGTTCCAGGGCGTGATGCGGCCCTCGCGGTCCAGGACCGAGCGGATGGCGATGGTGTGCGCGCGGTCGACGCCCACGCTCTTGGACCACACCTCGGCGACCGGCTCGGAGCCCGCCGAGACGATGTAGACGTCGAATCCGGCCTTCTTGAGGGTACGGATCAGGTCGCGCTGCTGGTCGTAGTAGCGGACGTACGCCGGGATCTTGTGGGTGCCGACGGTCTGCGTGGCGCCGACGGGGGCGGCGAGCGCCTCCTTGCGGGCCTTGGCGGCGTACGACTCCAGCTCCGGGACGGTGTGCCCGGCGAAGAGCTGCGGCACCCAGGCGTACTGCGGGACGGTGTGGCGGTGGTCCCACTTCCCCGCGAAGGCGGCGGCGCCGCTCATGGTCCTCCCGTCCTCGCGGACCTCGAAGATCTCGTCCGCGCAGGCGGTGTTCTTGGAGGTCGGCAGGGGCTTGCCGACGGGCACGTCGGTACCGCAGGCCTTGGTGAGGGCGCGGTCGGCGTCGTCGGTGAGCCACTTGCTGGTGGACTTCCAGCTCTTGGGGCGCAGGATCTTGTCGTGCCGCAGGGACCAGGCGATGGTCGCGTCGGTGACGTCGTTCTTGACGACCGTGTTGTCCCAGTCGAAGGCGGCGACGGGGCGCTTTCCGCCGTGTCCGAGGCCGGGGTTCGAGCAGCGGCCGCGCTCGTCGATCATCCGCTGGAGCTTGGCGCGGTTGGCGCCGTACCAGTCGAGCTTCTTCGAGAGCTGCGGGCAATGGGCGCTGGAGATACCGGAGTTGGCGGTTGCGGCGGCGGCCGCGGGGAGGGCCGCCGGCATGGCTGCCAGGGTGGCGGCCGCGGCCAGGGTCAGCGCCAAAATGTTTCTGTTACGCATGTGAGTGGACCGTACATCCTGTCTACGGGTCTGACGACGCCGACGTTCTAGCGTGTCGCGGACGCCGGCGGCGCCCCGAACACGGTGTCGTGCTGGTCGGGAATGACGGAGCCGTCCGGGCGGCGCACCGGGCCCTGGCCGCCGTCCCGGTCGGTGTAGCCGGTGGTGGCGCAGGGGTAGGGGTCGGCCTTCTCGCCCTTGGGCTCGATGAACATGGGGTTGATCAGCCAGCGGCCGTCGCCGTTGTCGTAGGCGCGGCACATCAGTTCGTTCTTGTTGCGGTTCAGGACGAGCCGCAGGCCGGTGGCGTCGCGCAGGAAGGAGATGTCGGTGTCGGAGTCGCCCGCGGCGAACACCTGCCGCTTCGCCGCCGGTTGGACCTTCTCGGCGGCGGCGCCGCGCACGCCGTAGACCTCCTGGTTGATCCAGCATCGCTTGCCGTCGATGTACGTGATCATCGAGTCGTCGCCGTCCGCGACCGTGCCGCAGCCCTTGAGGTGCGCGGTCAGCTTGCCGCGCGCGGTGACGTTGCGGATGCCGATCGTGTGCCGGGCGTCGATGCCCACGCCCCGCGCCCAGACCTCGGCCACCGGCTCGGGCGACGCCGAGACGACGTACACGTCGAAGCCCGCCTTCTTGAGCGTGCGGATCAGGTCGCGCTGCTGGTCGTAGTAGCGGACCCAGCCGGTGACCTCGCCGGTGCCGACGCGCTGTTCCGTGCCGATCGGCGCGGCGAGGTTCTCCTCGCGGGCGGCGGCCGCGAACCGCTGGACCTGGTGGGTGGACCAGCCGCGGGTGAGCTGGGCGAGCCAGGCGTACTGCGGTTCCATGCGGCGGTGGTCGAAGCCGTCGAAGGCGGCCTCGCCGGAGGTCGTGGTGCCCTCGCTGTAGACGGCGAGGATCTCGTCGGCGCAGGCGGTGCCCCGGGCGGTGTTGCGGTGGGTGGGCAGCGTGGTGCCGGTGGCCGGGCAGGCCTTGGTCAGGGCTCTGGCCGCCGGGTCGGTCAGATAGCGACTGGTGGTGTGCCAGTCGCCTCGTTGCGGCGTCCGGATCTTGCCGTGGCGCAGCAGCCAGAACATGGTGGCGTCGCCGACGTCGTTCTTGATGACGGTGTTGTCCCAGTCGAAGGTGGCGACGGGTCTCGCGCCGCCCTTGTGGCTCCGGTCGCCGCAGTGGCCGTAGGCGTCGATCAGGTGCTGGAGGCGCGCCTTGTTCTCGCCGTACCAGCCTCGCGAGACGGTGAGGTCGGGGCAGGCCGCGGCCCGCTTTGGGGGCGCGGTCTGGGTGGCCTCCGCGGTGGCCTGGACGGCGAGGAGACCGGCCGAGGCGACGGCGAGCACGGCTGCGGCCGCGACGGCGCGGCGCTTGAGGTTCACGAACACACTCCCGTGTCTACGCAGGTCAGCCGGGCGTCACGCGACGCCCGGCTGACCTGTGGGTGGCCGCTGGGTGAACTGCGCGGAGGGGTGGCAGGGGCTACACCGGGGTGACGTACGCCCCGGAGATACCGCCGTCGACGAGGAAGTCGGTGGCGTTCACGAACGAGGAGTCGTCGCTGGCGAGGAACGCCACCGCGGCGGCCATCTCCTCGGCCTCGGCGAAGCGGCCCACGGGGATGTGGACGAGGCGGCGGGCGGCGCGCTCGGGGTCCTTGGCGAACAACTCCTGGAGGAGCGGGGTGTTGACAGGGCCGGGGCAGAGCGCGTTGACGCGGATGCCCTCGCGGGCGAACTGCACGCCCAGCTCGCGGGACATGGCGAGGACGCCGCCCTTGGACGCGGTGTAGGAGATCTGCGAGGTCGCCGCGCCCATCCGCGCCACGAAGGAGGCGGTGTTGATGATCGAGCCCTTGCCCTGGCGCCGCATGTAGGGGATGGCGGCCTTGCAGCAGAGGTAGACGGAGGTGAGGTTGACCTCCTGTACGCGCTTCCAGGCCTCCAGGCCCGTATCCAGGATGGAGTCGTCGTCGGGCGGTGAGATGCCCGCGTTGTTGAAGGCGATGTCGACGGAGCCGTAGGTGTCGAAGGCGGTCCTGAAGAGCGCCTCGACCTCCTCGGCGTCGGTGACGTCGACCTTCACGAAGGTCCCGCCGACCTCGTCGGCGGCGGCCTTGCCCGCGCTCTCGTCGATGTCGCCGCAGACGACGTGGGCGCCCTCGGAGGCGAGGCGGCGCGCGGCGGCGAGGCCGATGCCGCTGCCGGCGCCGGTGATGACGGCGGTGCGGCCGACGAGGCGGCGGCAGATGTTCTCTGACATGGGGTTCAGGCCTCCGTGCTGATGAAGACGTTCTTGGTTTCCGTGAACGCGGCGAGCGCGTCCGGGCCCAGCTCACGGCCGAGGCCGGACTGCTTGTAACCGCCGAAGGGGGTCCAGTAGCGCACGCTGGAGTGCGAGTTGACGGAGAGGTTCCCGGCCTGGACGGCCTCGGAGACCCGCAGCGCCCGGCCCACGTCCCGGGTCCAGATCGAGCCGGACAGGCCGTACGGCGAGGCGTTCGCGAGGCGGATCGCGTCCTGTTCGTCGGTGAAGGGCAGCAGCACCGCCACGGGGCCGAAGATCTCCTCGACGGCCGCGGGCGAGTCGGGCCGCTCGCCGTTCAGCACGGTCGGCGGGAACCAGAAGCCGGGCCCGGTAGGGGCGGTGCCCCGGATGCCGGGCGCGTCGGCGGGCACCAGCTTCGTCACGTTCTCCAGCTGTCGGCGGGAGATCAGCGGGCCCATCTGCGTCTTCTCGTCGCGCGGATCGCCCACGACGACCTTGCCGAGCGCCTCGGTCAGCACCGCCGCGACCTCGTCGTACACCGATTCCTGTACGAGGACGCGGGTGCGGGCGCAGCAGTCCTGGCCGGAGTTGTCGAGGAAGGAGAAGGGGTCGGCCGCCGCCTTCAGGTCGGCGTCGGCGAAGACGATGTTGGGGCTCTTGCCGCCGAGTTCGAGGGTGAGGCGCTTGACCTGTGCCGCGCAGCGCTCCATGATCTCGCGGCCGGTGCGCGTGGAGCCCGTGAAGACGATCTTCGCGACGTCGGGGTGGTCGACCAGGGCGCGGCCCGTGATGTGGCCGTGGCCCGGCAGCACCTGGAGTACGCCCTCGGGCAGTCCGGCCTCCAGGGCCAGCTCGGCGAGGCGGAGCGCGGTGAGCGGGGTGGTCTCGGCGGGCTTGAGCAGAACGGCGTTGCCCGCGGCGAGCGCGGGGGCGAACCCCCAGGCGGCGATGGGCATCGGGAAGTTCCAGGGGGCGATGACGCCGACCACGCCGAGCGGTTCGCGGAAGGTGACGTTCCAGCCGCCGGGTACGGGGATCTGCTGACCGGTGAGGCGCTCGGCGCCGCCGGCCGCGTACAGGAGGAGGTCCCGGACGTTGCCCGCCTCCCAGCGGGCGTTGCCGGGCAGGTGGCCGGCCTCGCGCACTTCGAGATCGGCCAGTTCCTCGAGGTGGCCGTCGACCGTGTCGGCGAAGCGGCGCAGGAGCCGGGCGCGGTCCGCGGGGGCGACGGCCGCCCAGGCCCGCTGGGCGGTCACGGCGCGTTCGACGGCACGGCGCACGTCGTCCGCGTCCGCGGCGGGGACGGTCGCGATGACCTCTTCGGTCGCCGGGTTCAGTACGTCGAGGCTGGATACGTCGAGACTGGTTACGTCGTGGTTCGGTACGTCGAGGTTCGCTGCTTCGACGTTCGGTGCTTCGGGCAAGGGTGCCTCACATGCGTTCGAAGGAGCGGCGCAGCTCCCAGTCGGTCACCGCGGAGTCGAAGGCTTCCAGCTCGACCCGCGCCATGTTGCGGTAGTGCGCGACCACCTCGTCGCCGAAGGCGGCCTTGGCGATGGGGCTGTTCTCCCACAGCTCGGCGGCCTCGCGCAGGGTGGTGGGGACGTGTTCGTACTCGCCGGTGTAGGCGTTTCCGGTGCACTCGTCAGGCAGTTCGAGCTTGTTCTCTATGCCGTACAGACCGGCGGCGACGAGGCCCGCGACGGCGAGGTAGGGGTTCACGTCGCCGCCCGGCAGCCGGTTCTCGAAGCGCATCGAGCGGCCGTGGCCGACGACGCGGAGCGCGCAGGTGCGGTTGTCCAGGCCCCACGCGGCGGCGGTCGGCGCGAACGAGCCGGGCACGAACCGCTTGTAGGAGTTGATGTGGGGCGCGTAGAGGAGGGAGAAGTCGCGCAGCGCGGCGAGCTGGCCCGCGAGGAAGTGCCGCATGACGGGCGACATGCCGTCGGGGTCGTCAGCGCCGCCGGCCATGACGTTGGTGCCGTCGGCGTCCTGGAGCGAGAGGTGGATGTGACAGGAGTTGCCCTCGCGCTCGTTGACCTTGGCCATGAAGGTGAGCGAGACGCCCTCCTGGGCCGCGATCTCCTTGGCGCCCGTCTTGTAGATGGCGTGCTGGTCGCAGGTGACGAGGGCCTCGTCGTAGCGGAACACGATCTCGTGCTGGCCCGGGTTGCACTCGCCCTTGGCCGACTCGACGACGAGTCCGGCGGCCGCCATGTCGTTGCGGATGCGGCGCAGGAGCGGTTCGACGCGGCCGGTGCCGAGGACCGAGTAGTCGATGTTGTACTGGTTGGCCGGGGTGAGGTTCTTGTACCCGGCGTCCCAGGCCTGTTCGTAGGTGTCCTTGAAGACGATGAACTCCAGCTCGGTGCCGACGTGGGCGGTGTAGCCCAGTTCGGCGAGGCGGTCGAGCTGGCGGCGCAGGATCTGCCGGGGGGCGGCGACCACGGGTGAGGCGTCGCTCCAGGCCAGGTCCGCGACGAGCATCGCGGTGCCCTCGTTCCACGGGACGCGGCGCAGGGTGGACAGGTCGGGGTGCATGGCGAAGTCGCCGTAGCCGCGGTCCCAGGAGGACATCGCGTAGCCGTTGACGGTGTTCATCTCCGCGTCGACGGCGAGGAGGTAGTTGCAGCCCTCCGTGCCGTGTTCGAGGACGTCGTCGAGGAAGAAGCGGGCGGCGAACCGCTTGCCCTGGAGCCGCCCTTGCATATCGGGGAAGGCCAGGACGACAGTGTCGATCTCGCCGCTCGCGACGAGGGCCTTCAGCTCCTCGACGGTGAGCGGGGGTGTGCGGTCTGCCACGGGAAATGCCTCCTTGGGTCAGCCGGGAGCCATAAGGTATTGCGGAGAACCTTTGCTTGGGAAGGGGGTACCGGCATGTCGCACACGGAAGAGGGTGCCGCCCAGGGCGCCTCACCCGCACCGGACGACGACCGGCTGACGCCGGTGCTGCGTCCGGTGCGGGCGGGCAACGGCTTCGAGGAGGCGCTGGAGCAGATCCTCCAGGTCGTCCGCCTGGGCCTGGTGCCCGGCGGTGAACGCCTGCCCTCGGAACGGGAGTTGGCCGATCGCCTCGGCATCAGCCGGGTGACGCTGCGGGAGGTTCTGAAGGTGCTCCAGGACCAGGGGCTCGTCGAGTCGCGGCGCGGGCGGTACGGCGGCACGTTCGTACGGCCGCGTCCCGAGGCGGCGGGCGAGGACGAGCTGCGCCGCAGGGTCGCCGGGGTGGACGTGGAGGACGCGCTGCGCTTCCGGGAGGTCCTTGAGGTGGGCGCGGCCGGGCTCTGCGCGGCGCACGGCCTGGACGGCGAGCAGGCGGACCGGCTGCGGGCGGCGCTCGCGCACACGCACGACGCCCCGCTGTCGGAGTACCGGCGCCTGGACACCCTGCTGCACCTCACGCTCGCCGAGCTGTGCGGCTCGCCCACGCTGACGGCGCAGTACGCGGCGGTGCGGGCCACCGTGAACGACCTCCTGGACTGCATCCCGCTCCTCGTCCGCAATCTGGAACACTCACAGCGCCAGCACGCCGTGATCGTCGAGGCGGTGCTCGACGGGGACGCGGACGGCGCGAGGGAGATGATGCGGGAGCACTGCGCGGGGACGGCGGCGCTGCTGCGGGGGTTCCTTACGTGAGGACCGCGGGAGCCGGCGGCGCGAAGGGGGCCGGGGCTGCCGGGACTGTCGGCGTGAGGGGCACCGGGACCGACGGCGTGAGGACCGCTTAACCATCGCGTAACGCAAGGGTCTTGCTTTCTCGCGCCCCGCACGGCAAAGGTATGGATCCGTTCCATTGGTCACCCCGCCGCCGAGCCAGAGTGTCGCCGCCGCATAGGAGCCGTGCCATGCCCGAGGAGTCCACTAAGCCAGGCCCCGCCGAACCGGCGGACGACTATCTGGAGCGCAGGACGCTGCGCCGGGGCAGCGCGGGCTGGTTGCTGCTCACCGGGCTCGGCGTTGCCTACGTCGTCTCCGGCGACTTCTCGGGCTGGAACTACGGGCTCGCGGAGGGCGGCTTCGGCGGGCTCGGCATCGCCATGGCGCTCATGGGCGTGATGTACGCGTGCATGGTCTTCTCGCTGGCCGAACTGTCGTCCGTACTGCCCACGGCGGGCGGCGGCTACGGCTTCGCGCGCCGGGCGCTCGGGCCCTGGGGCGGCTTCCTGACCGGCACGGCCATCCTCATCGAGTACATCCTGGCGCCCGCCGCGATCTCCATCTTCATCGGCGACTACGTCGAATCGCTCGGCCTGTTCGGCCTGACCTCGGGCTGGCCGGTCTACCTCGCCTGCTTCGTCATCTTCATCGGCATCCATCTGTGGGGCGTCGGCGAGGCGCTGCGCTTCAGCTTCGTGGTGACCGGGATCGCCGTGGCGGCGCTGCTGGTCTTCGCGGTCGGCGCGTTCATGGACTTCGACGCGTCGAAGCTGAACGACATCCCCGTGGAGGCGGATGCCTTCGGCGCCAACTCCTGGCTGCCGATGGGCCTGTTGGGCATCTGGGCGGCGTTCCCCTTCGGCATGTGGTTCTTCCTCGGGGTCGAGGGCGTGCCGCTGGCCGCCGAGGAGACGAAGGACCCGGCGCGTACGCTGCCGCGGGCGATCCGCTGGTCGATGGCGATCCTCGTCGCCCTCGCGCTCCTCACCTTCTTCGCGTCGGCCGGCGCGCGCGGTTCCGACGCGCTCCAGGACGCGGGCAATCCGCTGGTCGAGGCGTTGCAGCCGGACGGTGACGCGACCGGCCTGAGCCGGGTCATCAACTACGCGGGCCTGGCCGGTCTCGTCGCCTCCTTCTTCTCCCTCATCTACGCGGGCTCGCGCCAGCTCTTCGCGCTCTCCCGCGCCGGTTACCTCCCCCGCTTCCTCTCCCTCACCAGCAGCCGCAAGGCCCCCTACCTGGGCCTGCTCGTGCCGGGCGCGATCGGCTTCGGCCTGGCCGCGGCGACCGGCGACGGTGCCCGCATGCTGAACGTGGCGGTGTTCGGCGCGACCATCTCGTACGCCCTGATGTCGCTCTCGCACATCGTGCTGCGCCGCCGCGAGCCGGGTCTCGAGCGCCCCTACCGCACGCCCGGCGGCATCCTGACCTCGTCCGTCGCGCTGGTCCTCGCCTGCTCGGCGCTGGTCGCCACCTTCCTGGTGGACGTGACGGCCGCGCTCATCGCGCTCGGGGTGTACGTGGTCGCGATCGCGTACTTCGGGATGTACAGCCGCAAGCACCTCGTGGCGCGCGCGCCGGAGGAGGAGTTCGCGGCGCTCGCGGCGGCCGAGGCAGAGTTGACCCGCGACTGATGACCACCGGAGTGAGCGCCGGATCCGTATGACGACGAGGGAGAACAGATTGAGCGCCAGGCCGCTGATCGGTGTCAGCACCTACCTGGAGTCGAAGGCGAGCTGGGGCGTGTGGGAGCTGCCCGCGGCCCTGCTGCCGGTGGGGTATCCGCGCCTGGTGCAGGCGGCGGGCGGCATCGCCGCGATGCTTCCGCCGGATGATCCTTCGTACGCGCGTTCTGTCGTCACCCGCCTTGATGGCGTGGTGATCGCGGGCGGGCCCGATGTGGAGCCGGTGCGGTACGGGGCGGAGCGCGAGGCGCGCACGGGGCCGCCGGCGCGGGAGCGGGACGCGTGGGAACTCGCCCTGATCGAGGCGGCGTTGGAGTCGGGGACGCCGCTGCTCGGCATCTGCCGGGGCATGCAGCTGCTGAACGTGGCGCTCGGCGGGACGCTGATCCAGCATCTGGACGGGCACGCGGTCGGGCCGGGCGTCGTGGGCACCCACACGGTGAAGCCGGTGCCGGGCACGCTGTACGAGTCGATCGTGCCGGACGCGTGCGCGGACGTACCGACGTACCACCACCAGGCGGTGGACCGCCTCGGCAAGAACCTCACGGTCTCGGCGTACGCGGAGGACGGCACGGTAGAGGCTATCGAACTGCCCTCGCCCGCGTGGGCGTTGGGCGTGCAGTGGCATCCGGAGATGGGAGAGGACACACGCGTCATGACCGCGCTGGTCGACTCCGCGTCCTGAACGTGCCGGGTGCCGCCGTCCCCAGGGTGCGGAACAGGCCCCGGTCCGCCACTCAGGGCACCAAAGTGCCCTGGTGGAAGTACATGCGCCACCCCCTCTCCGTCATCCGCCACAGGGAGCTTCGCCATGCCCGGCGCCCACGGTTGTCGGTGAAGTACGTCAAGTGGACGATGCCCGGAGCCAGTACGGTGCCGGACATCTCGGTGACCTCGACAGGGGACTCGGGGTCCACTGAACCGGCGCTGGTCACCGTGAGGATCGATGTCGCGTCCCAGCGTCTGCCGGACGCGCCGAACTCCGTGAACTCCGGGTCCAGAAGCTCCGAGACCAGCTCGGGGGAGGCCCGCACCGCCGGGTCGAGAAGCCGCATCTCTGCCGCGATGGCCGCCTGGACGGCACCTTCAGCCTCGTCTGCCATGCGTCAATTCTAGAAAGCCGGGCCCCGGGTCAGTCACCGCGTCAACCCCAGCAAATCCCTCCCCGGCCCCGCCGGCCGATGCCCCGTCGGCCAGACCGCGCGCAGGGCCCGGCGCAGGCGGACGTCCTTCAGGGGGATCTCCACCAGGCGGCGCGCCGCCAGTTCCTCGCCCACCGCCAGCTCGCTCAGGACCGCGGGGCCCGCGCCGCTGACCGCGGAGGCCTTGACCGCCGTCGTGGAGGACAGTTCGATCAGCGGGCGCGCCAGACCGCCGAGCGCCGCGTCCAGGACCTGGCGCGTGCCCGAGCCCTCCTCGCGCAGGATCAGCGGCGTCGCCGCCAGTTCCGCCGCTGCCAGCGGTTTCCCTCGCCGCGCCCACGGGTGCCCGGGTGACGTGACGACGACCAGGCGGTCGTGGGCGATGACCACGTCGTCGAGCCCGGCCGGCACGGTAAGCCCCTCGACGAAGCCGAGGTCCGCCTCACCGGCCAGCAACCGGGCCGCCACGGCCGCCGAGTTGCCCGCGAGGAGCGACACCGCCGTGTCCGGCCGCTGGGTGCGCAGCGCGATCAGCCAGCCCGGCAGCAGATACTCGGCGATCGTCATGCTCGCCGCCACCCGCAGCCGCGAGTCCCGCCGGTCGCGCAGCGCCTGCGCCCCCGCGTCGAAGGCCTCCGCCGCCTCCACGATCCGCCCCGCCCAGTCGGTGACGAGCGCCCCCGCGTCCGTGAGGCGCGAGCCGCGCGGCGACCGGTCGACCAGCGCGACACCGAGCTGGCGCTCCATCGCCCGGACCCTGCTGCTCGCCGCGGGCTGTGTGATGCCCAGCTCCCGCGCGGCCCGCCCGAGGCTGCCGAGCCTTGCCACCGCCAGCAGCAACTGGAGCGCCCCGAGGTCGGGGACGCGGTGTGCGAGCGGCACCTCCGCCGGGGCGGGCGCGGGAGCGGAGGAAGGGGAGGGCTTACTCATAAAGCCAGCTTATGTCCTCATAGGAGCACGCTCCCTGGTGGAGCACCTGTTCCCGTACGAGGGTGGGCTCATGGTCACCGCCGCCCACCCCGCCC
>NZ_WMBF01000865.1:0-911 GCF_019400875.1 Streptomyces anatolicus
CACTCCGAGAACCCCCACCCGCCGGACCTCCCTCGCCGCCGGTCTCGCGGCGACCGGCGCCGCCCTCGCGATGGTCGCCACCTCCGCCACCGCCGCCCACGCGATCATCGGCGGCACCGAAGTGCCCAACGACGCCTACCCGTTCATGACGGCGGTCCTGGAGAAGGGCCCGGGCAGCGTGCGCGACCGGCAGTTCTGCGGCGCCAGCCTGCTCACCCCGGACACCGTCGTGACGGCCGCGCACTGCCTGGTCGACGAGGCGGGCAAGCCGGTCAAGCCGAAGACGCTCCAGGTCGCGGTGGGCCGCACGGTGCTCTCGGCCCGGCAGGGCCAGATACGGAACATCGCCAAGGGCGGCGTCGTCGTGCACCCGCGCTACCTCAAGGGCCAGGAGGCGTACGACGTGGCCTTCCTCCAGCTGGCGAAGCCGGTCCGCGGCATCTCCCCGGTGGCGCTGCCCACCCAGGGCACCGACGCGCTGATCCGCCCGGGCCAGAAGGCGACGGTCGCGGGCTGGGGCAACACGGACACCGAGCTGACCCACACCCCTGACCGCCTGCGCCAGGTGAAGGTCCCGATCCTCTCCCACGCCGAGTGCCGGACGAGCTACAAGGAGTACGACGCGAAGGTCAACTTCTGCGCCGGCGTCGAGACGAAGGACTCCTGCCAGGGCGACAGCGGCGGCCCCATCTTCCGCAAGGTCCCGGGCCGCGAGGCCCCCATCCTGATCGGCGTCGTCTCCTACGGCGACGGCTGCGGGGCGCAGGGTGCCCCCGGTGTCTATACGTCCCTCAGCTCGTCGAAGCTGTGGAAGACGCTGGACGAGTCGCCGTCCGCCAAGAAGATCAAGCGGGCGCTGAACCGGCGCTGAGGCAGCGGGCGCCGGCCTGAACAGGGGCGCGGGGCGGGCC
>NZ_WMBF01000162.1:0-13495 GCF_019400875.1 Streptomyces anatolicus
GCCCGCTCCGACGCCGCCCCCCGCACCACCGTCGGCCCCGCCGCCCTACTCGGGCCCGCAGCCGCCGCCGAGCCAAGGGGGCTGAGCGGTGGCCACACAGTTTCCCGAACCCGTCGGAACGGACGCCGAGCGTCCGGCGGCCCCGAGGGCCGCCAAGCCGGACGATCCGTCGATCGGTGATCTCCTCAGCGAGATCAGCACGGATCTGTCGCAGCTGGTCCGCGATGAGATCGAACTGGCCAAGGCGGAGATCAAACAGGAGTCGACGAAGGCGGGCAAGGCCGTCGGCATGCTCGGCGGGGCCGGTTACGCCGGTCACCTCGCGCTGCTCCTCGGCAGCTTGACCGTCATCTTCGCCCTCTCTCATGTCGTGGACATCGCCTGGGCGGCCCTGATCGTCACCGCCGTGTGGGCGGTGGTCGCGGCGGTGCTTTACAAGACCGGCCGCAAACGCCTGCGCACCGTGAACCTCAAGCCCGAACAGACAGTGGAAACCCTGAAGGAGGACGCCCAATGGGCACGACACCCGACGAGCTGAGGACCGACGTGGAGTACCGGCGCGCTCATCTCGCCCACAACGTCGACCTCCTGGCGGACAAGGTGACCCCCCGCAAGGTGGCCCAGCGCAAGGTCGGCGCGGCCCGGGGCCGGCTGACCGGCATCAAGGAGCGCGTCATGGGCACAGCAGGCGACACCGCGGGGAACGTCGCGGACACCGCGCACGGTTTCGCGGACTCGGCCGGCCAGGCGGCAGGCAGCCTTGCCGACACCGCCAAGGACACCACCGGACAGCTCAGCGACGCCGTCCAGCGGGCGCCCTCCCAGGTGAGGCAGCAGACGCAGGGCAGCCCGCTCGCGGCCGGTCTCATCGCCTTCGGCGCCGGCATGCTGACCGCCGCGCTCCTGCCGACCACCAAGGCGGAGGAACGAGCGGGCCAGCAGCTGCGCGAACACTCCGACGACCTGCTCGAACCGGTGAAGCAACAAGCCGTCCAGGCGGCCCAGGAGGTCAAGGAAGAGCTGCGTCAGCCGGCCGCCGAAGCGGCGGAGGCGGTCAAGTCCACGGCACAGGAAGGGGCCCAGATCACGAAGGAGCAGGCCCAGAGTGCCGGCCAGGACACGGCGCAGGGGCTACGCGAAATGGGCCAGGACACCGCCCGCGAGGTGCGCCGGCAGCCCAATACTTGAGGGATGCGACGAGGACCGGCCCGCTCCTCGGTTCGGGGTAGGCCGGTCCTCACGCTTCGCGCGCGGCGCCGCGACCGCGCCTGATGCGGCGCTTCATGACGCCGCGTACACATATGGTCCCTGGTATCGGGCACCCGTGGGTCCATGGGAAACCAGACGCTTGCCATGACCGCCACGCACCGCCAGTCGACTGGGCGACGAGCCGCCGCCCCGGCACGGCGGGCCGGGGGACGGCACCGGCGCTCCTCTGAACGGCGGTGGGGCAAGTGGCACCGACGGTTCCTGGCCTATCGGGCCATCGAGCTGCTGCCCTCCCTCTCACCGGAAGGCGAGGGAAAGGACTGTCTGCTCCTGGTCCACGTCCGCAAAGTGGTCGGACGAGTGACCTATCGCGCATGCGCCCAGTGCGCCGAGGGAGTAATCACCGACGTCGTCCTCGACGAGCCCTTCCGCGACAGCGGGCTGGGCACCAGGGCGCTCTCGCATCTGCGCTCCCGCTACCCCGGCGTCACCTGGCGCACCACACTCGACCGGCGCCTCAACCGTGACCTGCTGCGGCGGATGCGTGTCCCCAGGGCATCCGCCGCGGGGACCTGCCCCCATCTCCGGCCCGCCACCACCGCCTCCGCCAGGGGATGAGCGGCCCGGGCCGAGGCCCGACCGCGCCCAGTGCCCGCTCAGGGTGCCGCGGTCATAGCCACCCGTTGCGGCGGAATACGCGGTGGAGCGCTGTGCACGCGCCGACCATCAAGGCGATGGCGGCGGGGTAGCCGTAGGTCCACTGCAGTTCGGGCATGTGGGCGAAGTTCATGCCGTAGACGCCGGCGATGAGGGTGGGCAGGGCGAAGATGGCGGCCCAGGCGGAGATGGTGCGCATGTCGTCGTTCTGCCGGGCGCCCACCTGAGCCAAGTGGGCGTCGAGGACGGAGTTCAGCAGCTCGTCCAGAGACCGGACCTCGGTGTCCGTGCGGTGTACGTGATCGGCGACGTCCCGGAAGTACGGCAGGGCCTCCTCGGGCCAGCCGGAGCGCGGTCCGGCGAACTCCTGCACCACCGGCACCAAGGGCTGTACGGCGTCACGGAACTCCAGCACCTCCCGCTTGAGGGAGTACACCTCTTCGATCACCTCCCCGCGGCCCGGCGAGAACACCCGGCGCTCCAGGTCGGTGAGGTCATCGCGTACTGCCGCGGCGATCACGGTGTAGGTGTCGACGGTCACGTCCAGCACGGCGTGCAGCACCGCCAGCGGGCCGAGCGCCAGTAGGGCCGGGTCGCGAGCGAGCCGTTCGGCGGCTTCCGTCGCGGGGTCCGCCTGTCCGTGGCAGACAGTGAGGACGAAGCGCGGGCCGAGGAAGATCATGGCGTCGCCCGACTCGATCTGCGAGGTCTCCTCCACGTACCGCAGTGTCTTCAGCGAGACGGAGAGCACCTCGTCGTAGCGCTCGCGTTTGGGCCGCTGGTGCGCTTGGACGGCGTCTTCGACGGCCAAGGGGTGCAGGCCCAGCTCGTCGGCGAGCGCCTCCACCTCCTGGGCGGAAGGATCGGCCAGACGGATCCACCCGAACGAACCTTCCGGCGCGTCCCGCAGCCTCTTCAACGCGCTCTCACTGCTCTCCGCCACGTGCGGTGCCTGCGGGACGCTGTCGCTTCGATAGATCACACACTCCATGCCTTACACCTGCGCACCGCGCCGCGATTCATGCCCGCTCATCTGCTGAAAGGGCATCAGCGCAGCTCTCTCGGCGCTGCCACCGGCTCACTCCATGCGCCGGCGGTCCTCCTCGGTCCACTTAGCGGTGTCGCGCGGTTCGACGTACGGCTCCTCGTCCTCGGGATGACCGCCCTCTATGGCCCGCTGCCGGGCCATCTCCGCGTCGAACTCCAGGCCGAGCAGCACCGCGAGGTTGGTGATCCACAGCCAGACCAGGAAGATGATGACGCCGGCCAGGGTGCCGTAGGTCTTGTTGTACGAGGCGAAGTTCGCCACGTAGAGCGCGAAGCCGGCGGAGGCGATCATCCAGAGCAGCAGGGCGAGGAAGCTGCCGGGGGTCACCCATTTGAAACCGCGGCCACGGGCGTTGGGCGCGGCCCAGTACAAGATCGCGATCATGATGATGACGAGCAGGACAAGGACCGGCCACTTGGCGATCGACCACACCGTCATGGCGCCGTCCCCGATCCCCAGTGCGGAGCCCGCCCGCTGGGCGAGGGGGCCGGTGAACACCACGATCAGCGCGCTGATCACCGCCAGCACCATCAGGACGACCGTCAGCGCCAGGCGCAGGGGCAGCACCTTCCAGGCGGGGCGGCCTTCGGGCATGTCGTAGACGGCGTTGGAGGCGCGGATGAACGCCGCGATGTAGCCGGAGGCCGACCAGACCGCCAGCACCAGACCGACGATCGCCATGAGCGAGCCGGTGCCGCCCTTGCCCTGCAATTGCTCGACGGCGTTGGAGATTATGTCCCGGGCCGGGCCGGGGGCGAGCTTTTGCAGGTTGTCCATGACCTGCTGCGTGGCGGACTTGCCCGCGATGCCGAGCAGCGACACCAGCACCAGCAAGGCCGGGAAGAGGGAGAGGACACCGTAGTAGGTCAGGCCCGCGGCCCGGTCGGCGAGTTCGTCGTCCTGGAACTCCTTCGCTGTGCGCTTGAGCAGTACCCACCACGACCTCTTGGGCATGGCGGTCGGCTCATCGGGTGCGTTGCGTTCCACTTCCGGGTCCGGACCGATGCTCTCGGTGCCGTGGTCGTCGCCGGGTTCGTTTCGACTCTGATGGGGTTCCGGGGTCCGTGCCATGCCAGATGGGTAACCGGACCAGGCGGGAGAGAAACAGATTCCATTTGCATGTACTTGCGATGTTTCGTCCTGCGAATGTCGGTGAGCCGGAGGGGGAGCCCAACACCGAGGAAGCAGGAGGTTCACGATGATCACCCGAGAGCAGATCCCGGCCGTGCTGGACCACCCGGTCCACGACGCCGAGGGCAGCAAGATCGGCGACGCCAAGCACGTCTTCCTCGACGACGTCACCGGCCGCCCGGCGTGGGTCAGCGTCAAGACCGGCCTCTTCGGCACCAGCGAGTCGTTCGTGCCGATCCAGGACGCCGCCATCGTCGAGGACCACCTCGAGGTCCCCTACGCCAAGGACAAGGTCAAGGACGCGCCCAACGTCGACGTCGATTCCGGCGGACACCTGTCCGAGGACGAGGAACACCGCCTCTACGAGCACTACGGCATCGCCTGGGACGAGGCCTGGCAGCAGGCCAACCGGCCCGGTGAAGGCGGCTGGGCCCGCAGCGACACCTCCAGGCGGCACTCCGGGGAAGACACGCGGCACTCCGGTGACGCGCGGCACTCCGGTGACGAGGCGATGACGCGCTCCGAGGAGCAGATGCACGTCGGCACCGAGCGCCGCGAAACCGGCCGGGCCCGCCTGCGCAAGTACGTGGTGACCGAAGAGGTCCAGCAGACCATCCCCGTACGGCACGAGGAGGTCCGCGTCGAACGCGAGCCGATCACCGAGGCAAACGCCGATCAGGCCCTGTCCGGCGCCGAGATCTCCGAGGCCGAACACGAGGTCACGCTGCACGCCGAGCGCCCCGTCGTCGAGACCGAGGCCGTGCCGGTGGAGCGGGTGCGCCTGAACACCGAGGAGCGCGTCGAGGAGGAGACGGTCCGCGGCCAGGTCCGCAAGGAGCGCATCGAAGCCGACACCTCCGACCGTGACACCGGTCGCTGACCACCGGTTCCTGTCGTATGACGGAGAAGGAACCGATCGCTCGGACACCCTCTGGGTCCGAGCCGCGTACCGCACCATCCGCTGAACAAGGAGAACGCATGCCCCGGGTCAAGCAGCCGCTCACCGACGACAGCATCAAGGTCCGCCAGCTCAGCCACTACCAGTTCAGCTGGGTCGCCGGTGAACCCGGCACCCGCGGCACCTTCACCCTCCAGCTCGTCCTGGACGAGGGCGCCTGGGAAGAGGTCCTGACCGTGGAGGCCGACGACGCCGATGTCCTTCAGGACCTGCTGGAGAACACCAAGACGGTCCATTACGACGTGGCCCGCCGCACCCTCATGTTCGGGGTCACCGCCACCGGCAACTGAACCCGGACAGCACCACGCAGGAGGTATCTCATGGGCAAGCTCGGCGATATGGCGAACAAGGCCAAGGAACTGGCCAAGGGCCACCCGGATCAGGCCGACAAGGGTGTCGAGAACGTGGAACGCGCGATCGACAAGCGGACCGGTGACAAGTACGACGCCCAGACCGACAAGGCGGCAGACGCGGCCCGCCGTTCCTACGGAGGGGGCGGCACGGCCGCCGACCACTGAGCGACACCAGCACGGCGAGTCCACAGCGCGGGCGCTGTGGACTCGCCGTGCTGCGTCACCTTGCGTGCGGGCGGCGCAAAGGACATCGGTACCTGAGAAGTCAGCGCCGCGGCGCCGCGTTGTTCGGCGTAGATCGCCGGGACCCGGGTGGCCTGGGCGTACGTCCTGCGGACCGCCGAGGGCGGCACGATGGTGTCGTTCTGGCCGGCGAAGAACACCGCAGGGCCGCGTACGCGACTGCCGCCCCAACCCGTCCATGAGCGCGCCGACGACGAGATAGCCAATGCGCCGGTCCACGCGGTCCGACAGCAAGGGAGTGAGTCCGCCGACGAAGAATCCCGCCGATATGACCACGCTGACTCTCGCGCACCCGTGACATCAGGCCCCGCCGCTGTCACACGCGCGACTGCGCGGGCTTCCTGAGCAGTTCATAGAGCACCGAGAAACTTTCCTCGCGGTGGCCCTCGGCGACAGCCCGTCGCAGTAGATCGTGCATCGGCTCGGTCCAGGCGACATCGAGGTTCGCCTCCTCGCCCAGTTCCTTGTCGTAGGCGATCCCCTCGTAGAAATTGCCGACAGAGGACAAGGGCCTGCTGTAGTCGCCGCTGTCGATCTCCTCCGCGATGCCCGGCAGCAGGGCGATGATCATCTCCAGCCATTTGACGGAGTACGGAACCATGCTGCCGGCCTTCAGTCCACGCGAGGACAGAAGCGCGGCGCCGTGGAAGAACCCGATGAGCGTGGGCAGCAGGGTGGCGCCCACGGCCGACTCGTAGAGGGCCGCGAGGTCCGGCTCCTCCCCTAGGTGCACGGTGTCGCCGCCCAGCACGCGCAACGTCGTCTCGTGCTCGTCGTACGTGGCCCGGTCGCCGCTGTAGTAGAGCAGCGTGTCCGGCAGCCCAACAGCCGCGGGGACGTTCTTCACGGCGCCGTCGAGGAATCGTGCCCCGTATCCGGCCGCCCGGTCGTCCATCTGGCGCGCCCCGCGCGGGGTACCGGAGTTGAGGGTGACCAGAGTGCGTCCGGTGAGCGCGGCGGCGGCCGGGGCCAGAGCGGCCAGTGTGGCGTCATAGGTGGTCAGGCAGGCGATGACCAGCGGGCTGGCGGCGACCGCGTCCGCGATGTCCTCGTGGTGGACGGCGCCCTGGGCGACGAGGGGCGCGGCCTTCTCCGCGCTGCGGTTCCATACGGTCGTCGGGTGCCCGGCGCGGACGAACGCCTGGGCGAGTGCCGCTCCCATCGAGCCGAGCCCGATGACGGTGACAGGGGTGCGGTCGTTGCCGCTCATGTGTGCTCCATTTCGGCGTCTTGCGTACGCCTCCATGCTGATCTCCGCACACACGTATCCTCAAGTACCGACAATTTTGTGGGTACTTACCTTTCTGTCAGTCAGAGCGGCAAGCGCCCGGATGAATCAGGGGCGGTAGAACCGTCCGCACGTGCCGGAATTCGCCCTCACATCGTCGAGACAGACCTTGACGTACGCGGCCCCACCGGGCGCATCCGCGGGGAGCCCGACATTGAATGGATACGTCCCGTCGCACTTGGTGCCGGTGTTCCAGGCGCTGAGTTCCCTACCGGAGGCGCCGTACGCGCTGAACGACGCCCCGTAGCAGCCGACGGCCCGGAGCGTTCCCTCGGCGCCGACCGACCGGTTGTACCAAGTCAGCGTGCCTCGGAGGGAACTGGCGCCGAGTGTGATGTCGAAACCGGTGGTCGGATAGGGGGCGGTCTGCGCGCCGGCCGCGGGGGCACCCAGCAAGGTGCCCGCCGTCAGCACGACGGACCCGAGGGCGGCGGCGAGATGAGTCTTCATGCGGGCTCCAGGATGGGATGGGTCGGTTACGGCCTCACATCCTGGGCCGAGCGGCCACCTGCGGCCTACCTCTTAAGCCACGGCTTAAGAGGGGGGCGGGGGCTGCCGCCGCGTAGGCCCTTCGTGTCACAGAACGTCGACAGCGCCAACCGAGCAGCGGGCTTCTCCCCTCTTGGCTTGCGGACCGGTGACCACCGTCCGCCGACCGTACGAGCCGAGGAGTATCCCGCCATGCCCGAGACGACATCCACGCACCTGGCCTGGCGAGTTCGTGGCAGGGGTACGGGTCTGGCCGTGGCCGCGGCGGCCCTCGCCCTCGCCCTCGCCGCCCCGGTCCAGGCGACGGCCGTAACCGCCGAGGCCCCCACTGCCCCCGCCGCCTCCGCCGACCCGGTCTCCGTCCTCAAGTTCACCGCCCAGGAACGCAAGGACGCCCTCGCCTACTGGACGCCCGCCCGGATGAAAGCCGTCGGCAAGTCCGTGGACCTCGGCCCGACCGGGCCGAAGGCCAAGCCGTGGCGCGGCACCACCCTGAAGACCGTGGGGCGGCTCTTCTTCGTCAACGCGAGCGGCGCCGACACCTGGTGCACGGCCACCGCCGTGAAAAGCGCCAACCGTTCCGCCGTCATGACCGCCGCCCACTGCGTGCGCCGGGGCTCCTCTCCCGTCAACACCAACTTCTCGATGGTCTTCGCCCCCGCCTACAGCAAGGGCAGGACGCCGTACGGCACCTTCGCCGTCCGCTCGGCCGCGACTCCGCGCAGCTGGGAGACGGACTCCACCAACGACATGTCCACGCTGACCGTGGACGCCGACAAGCGCGGCAAGAAGCTCACGGACGTCGTGGGCGGCCAGCCCCTCGCCTTCAACCGGCCCGTCGGCGGCACCGTCTCCTCCTTCGGCTACCCCGCCACCCGCCCACAGCTCGGCGAGGAACTGCTGCGCTGCGTCGGTACGGCGAAGAAGGAGCACGGCACGCAGGTCATCCCCTGCGACATGAACGGCGGCTCCAGCGGCGGCCCGTGGCTGGCCGACTTCAACGCCACCACGGGCAAGGGAGTCCTCGTATCGGTCAACAGCTCGCTGGACTCCCTGACGCCGACCAAGATGTACGGAGAAGTGCTGGGCGCGACGGCCAAGAAGGTGTACGAGCGGGCGCAGCGCGGCTGAGCACGGCACCGACGGGCCTTTCGCGAGCGAAGACCTGCGCCGCGTCACGCCCCCCTTCACTCCCTCGTCACCCCTCCGCAGGCCCCGTCACATAGGCCAGCGGAGGCGCTATCGCCTGGGCGTCCGCGCCCTCCCCGACCCACAGCGCGATGAACAGCGCGGCCGTCGCCTCCAGGAGCCCCGCCCGGTCCAGACCGCCACCCGCCACGGGCTCACAGCCCACGTCCCTCACCAACTGGTGTACGCGCGCCAGGGCTTCCTGGTCGTCGCCGCAGACCGGCACGGCCAGCGGCCGCCCGTCGAACACGGGTGGCCGCATGCGCCAGACCCCCTCGTGGCAGACATTGAACGCCTTGACCACATGGGCTCCCGGCGCCGCGTCGGCCAACCGCCGCGCGGCCGAAGGGCCCTCCTCCGTGAGCAGCCGGAAGCCAGGGCCTACCGGATTGGAACAGTCGAGCAGCACCTTGCCTGCAAGGTCCGCTCGCAGTTCCCGCACGACACCCGCGCCCACGTCGAAGGGCAGCGCGGCCAGCACCACCTCGCCGAACTCGGCCGCCGCACGCAGGGTGGCCGCCTTCGTACCGCCCCCGACGCGCACCGCCAGCCGCTCCGCCTTGGCCATGTCCCGGCCCCCGATGGCCACTTCATGACCGGCCCGCACCCAGTGGGTGGCGAGCGCGTCCGCCATGTTGCCCGTGCCCAGCACACCGATCCTCATCGTTTCCCTCACCGCGTCGCCTCTCCCCGCTCGCTTTGTTCGTCGCTCGCTTTGATCGTCAGGAACGACGCTAGGCGACCCCTCGGGCACCATTTGGTAAGTGACCACCGATGACTTCCTCGCCGACTGCCGCGCCCGCCTCGCCTTCGACCTGCTCTCCAATACGTGGAACGCCGTGGTGCTGTGGGCGCTGCGCGACGGCCCCAGCCGCCCGGTCGAACTACGGGAGCGAATCGGGGGCATCAGCGCCAAAGTCCTCAACGAGACGCTGCGCCGCCTGCGGTTCAACGGCCTGGTGGCCCGGGACACCCACCCCGGCGCGCCGCCCCGGGTGGAGTACAGGCTCACCGCTCTGGGACGTACGTTGCTCGGTCCCATCGACGCCTTCGGGGCATGGGCCTACGAGCACGGTGACGAGGTAATGGCCGCCCAGGAGGCAAGCTCTGATTGAACCGGAGGGTGCTCACCGCCCCGGGGGGATCGGGGCGAGCGGCCTCCGGGGCTGCGAGGTGGCCGGCCACAACGCGGTGGGCCCGCACCTCAAGGTGCGGGCCCACGGCTGTGCGGAGCTTTCAAGCCGTCAGAGGCCGAACTCCTGCGGCGAGACGCCGAGCGCCGCGCACGCCTCGCGCAGGACCTGCTCCTCGGCCGGGGCGATATAGCCGTCGGCGCCCGCGACGACGAAGCCCGTCTGTACGACCGCCTTCGCCTCCGCCGGCTTCTTCGCCGCCTTGGCGATCTCCTGCATCGCCTCGGTCTTGCCCTGCTGGAAGTTGAACGACAACTGGTCCACGTGCTTGTTGAACCGCTGGCGCAGCTGGTCGGGCGGGAAGTTCTGCAGGACGTCGTTCTGAAGGATCAGCGACTCCACATGCTGCCGCTCGGCCGGGTCGACCGAGCCGTCGGCCGCCGCGACCAGGGCGCACATGGCCATGCTCGCGTCCCGGTAGGCACCGCTCTTCAGCTCCGTCTTGAGAGAGGTGAGCTGGGACTTGAGCACGCCCACGAGCTGCGCCTTGGAGCTCGAACCCGAGCCCGAGCGGGACCCCGACCCCGAGCCGGGGCCATGACCGCCGGAGCCACGGGCCCCCTGCGACTGCTGCTGAAGACCCTTGGCCTGGTCCTTGATCCGGTCCCACATCGCCATCCGTGCCACCTCGGCTACCCGTTCGATTGTCCGCGCGTGATCCGCGCGTCCCTGTGCCAACGTCTTCCCGCCCGGCGAAGTTCCATGACCCATGGAGACGGTCCGGGACGCGCGTGGGGGCGCCCCCGTCCAGGGGCGCCCCCACGCGCGTGATGCCGGGGTCCGGTCAGTGTCAGTGCTTACCGGCGTCCTTGACCTTCTCCTTGGCCTGGCGGGCGTCGCCCTTGACCTGGTCGGCACGTCCCTTGGCGGTGAGGCGTTCGTTGCCCACGGCGCGACCGGCCGCTTCCTCCACCTTGCCGGTGGCCTGCTCGGTCTTCGCCTTGGCCTTCTCATCGGCGGCCATGCTGCTCACACCCTTCAGTGTCGGGATCATGTGCTGCATGTACGTCTGGCCACTCAGAGCGGGCGCAAACGTAGAAATTCCGGATGCGTTCCGCGAGGGCCCGGCCCCAAACGCCCGGGACGGTCTCAGCGGCCGCGCCGCACCATGGCCGCCTTGCGGGCCTCGGCGAGCTTGCGGGCCTCGCCGGCCTTGCGGGACTTTCCGCCCGTACCGCGAGACGCGTCCTTGCTGGTGCCAAGGCCTCGGAAGGGAGCGTTCGTGTTCTTGGGCCGTGACGAGGGTCCGCCGTCGAGCGGCGTGCCCGAGGGCGCCTTGGCGCCGGTGATCCGGCTCAGCGCCGCCTCGCCCGAGCGCACCTTGGTGACCGTCGCCTCGATGCCCGCCTCGGCCATCAGCCGGCTCACCTCGCGGCGCTGGCCCGACAGGACGAGCGTGACCACGCTCCCGGACTCACCGGCACGGGCGGTACGGCCCGCGCGGTGCACATAGTCCTTGGGGTCGGTGGGCGGGTCGACGTTGACGACGAGGTCGAGGTCGTCGACGTGCAGGCCCCGGGCCGCGACATTGGTCGCCACCAGGACGGTGATCTGGCCGTTCTTGAACTGCGCGAGGGTCCGCGTGCGCTGCGGCTGGGACTTGCCGCTGTGCAGGGCCGCGGCCTGCACCCCGCTGGCCCGCAGATGCCGGGTGAGCAGGTCGACGGAGTGCTTGGTGTCCAGGAACAGCAGGACGCGTCCGTCACGGGCGGCGATCTCCGTGGCCACGGCGTACCGGTCGGGGCCGTGGACGACCAGCACGTGGTGGTCCATCGTCGCGACCGCGCCCGCGGCGGGGTCGACGGAGTGGACGACGGGGTCGTGCAGGTAGCGCTCGACCAAATGGTCGACATCGCGGTCCAGCGTGGCCGAGAACAGCATCCGCTGACCGTCGGCGTGCACCTGGTCGAGCGCCTCCGTGACCTGCGGCAGGAAACCCATGTCGCACATCTGGTCGGCCTCGTCGAGGACCGTGATCCGTACCCGGCCCAGATGGCAGGCCTTGCGCTCGATGAGGTCGTGCAGCCGCCCCGGCGTGGCGACGACGACCTCGGCCCCGTCGCGCAGCGCGGCGATCTGCCGGCCGACCGACATGCCGCCGACGACCGCGGCCATCCGCAGCCGCAGTGCCTCGGCGTACGGCGTGAGCGCCTCGGTGACCTGCTGGGCCAGTTCCCGGGTGGGTACGAGGATCAGGGCGAGCGGACGCTTCGGCTCGGCACGCCGCCCGGCCGTCCGCGCGAGCAGCGCAAGACCGAAGGCGAGCGTCTTGCCGGACCCGGTGCGTCCACGCCCGAGGACGTCACGGCCCGCGAGGGCGCTGGGCAGCGTCGCCGCCTGGATCGGGAAGGGCTTGTGCACGGCCTGCGCGGTGAGCGTGCGCAGCACCTCGCCGGGCAGCTCGAGCTCGGCGAAGGAGGCGATCGCGGGCACGGCAGGGGCGGGCTCGCCGCCGGAGGTGCCGGAGGTGCCGGGAGCGGTGGGAGCGCTGTGGACGCCGGGGTTTTCGGGGCTGTCGGGGTGCTTCATGAAGAGCCTTCCGCAGAGGGAACGTACGAACGTACCGAGGAAGGCCCGGCAGGATGAGCGCACAAAGAACCCATGGTAACACAGAGTGACAGACCTGCGGGGGAGCACAGACGGCGGGCGACCGCACTGACGTGCCATCGTGGAGCCATGACCATCGAAGTTCGCCCCGCTTCGCTCTTCGAGGACGTCCGCGCCGTGCTCGGCCCGAAGACGCCCGGGGCCAACGTCTGCTGGTGTCTGAGCTACCGCATCCCGTCCAAGCTCAACAACGAACTGCGCGGCCCCGCCCGCGGTGAGTACGTCGCCGAACTGTGCCGCAAAGGCCCCCCTCCCGGGGTGCTCGCCTACGACGGCGACGAGCCGGTCGGCTGGGCGGCGGTGGCGCCGCGGTCGGACACCGCCTTCGCGCGCAGCCGCGTCATCCCGCACGTCGACGACCTGCCCGTCTGGTCGCTGTGGTGCGTCCGCGTCCGGCCCGGCCACCGGAAGAGGGGCATCTCGCACGCCCTGATCGCCGGGGCGGTCGAGTTCGCCCGCGCGCATGACGCCCCGGCGATCGAGGCGTACCCCCTCGACAACGGCGACGCCAAGGTCGATCTGACGATGGCGTACGCCGGTATCCGGAAGAACTTCGAGCGCGCCGGGTTCGCGTACGCCGCCGACACCACCTCGGTGCTGGCAGGCCACCCCCGCATCGTGATGCGTCTCGACCTGCGCTGACTTCGCCTTCGCATTTCTGCACCGCTCACCGTGCGTCCGGCAGGCCCGCCGCCAGTTCCGCGTCCACCACGTGCCCGAGCAGGTGCGGCGGAGCCGCCGTCACCCCGGCCTCCGCCACGGCCCGCGCATAGGCGTCGGCCACGCCCGGCTCCACCAGACCGTGCACCAGCGGCAGCCCCGGCACCGACGCGTGCAGCAGGGACTCCGTACGGCAGGACGCGAGGGTCCCGTCGATCCAGGGCTGGGCGAGGTAACCGGCCGCCGCCGCGTCGGGCAGCCCTGCGGCCACCTCCCGACGCGCGTCCCCCACGTGCAGCAGCCCGCCGCCGAGCGTCAGCACGTCCCGCCGCTCCCGCATCCGGGCGAGGGCCCGCCCGGTGTCGAAGCAGTGGGGGAAAGAGTCGTCGACCACCGTGGTGCCCGGCTTCAGCCGGTCGACGTCAAGGACCGCCGAGGCACCGCTGACCGCCGTCACGAGCAGCCCCGCCC
>NZ_WMBF01000163.1:0-13421 GCF_019400875.1 Streptomyces anatolicus
ATCTGACCCCACGTGACCTGACCCCGCCCTCGTCCTCGCGGGTCTTCTTCGAACCAGCCGACACGGAGATCGGCGTGTGGGTGGCGCAGGACCTCATCGACGAGGGCTGCGCGGTCCTGGACCTCGGCTCCGGCAGCGGTGCCGCCGCGGCGGCCATGGCCCGCGCGGGAGCGGCCCGGGTGCACGGCGTCGACTCGGGGGAACACACCGTGGCGTGGGCGCGCAGGCATTACGCGGCGTACGACGGCGACCGCCCGGTCACCTTCGCGCTCGGCGACTTCACCGCGCTGTCCCCCGCCGAGCTGCTGGCCACGGCCCCGGTCCCGCTCCGCCACCCGCTGGTCGTCACGAGCAATCCGCCGTACGTTCCCCTCTCCCCCCGGGACGACGCCCTGCGCCGGTCCGTCGGCGGGGGGACGGACGGTCTGAAGCTGATACCCGCGGTCATCCGGCACGGCCGTGCGCTGGGAGACGGCCTCGGCATCACCATCGGCAGCTACTCCAGTCCCCGCAAGGCGGTCGACCTGCTGGAGTCGGCCGGTTTCACGGTGCACGCCATCACCCTGTGCCCGCTGCCCCTCGGGGAGTTCACCCGGGACCACCCCGACCAGATGCTCCTGCTGGAGAAGCGGGACGAGGCGGTCCTGTGGCGCTCGGGTCCGTATCCGCCCGCGTACTTCATCGTCGGTCTGGCCTGCCGCAAGAGCGCTGAGGACCGGCTGACCGGCGACGGTCTCATGGAACTCCTGCGTACGGCCGCCCGCTCCCGCACCACGCGTCTCGAGACCCTGGACGAAGCGGCCTTGCCGCACTGGCCGGGTCTGGTCCGCGTCGTGGATCTGCCCCAGCCCGCCGTCCGTCGGCACTGGTGACCTCCGCCCCTCGCGCTGGTGACCGCCCGCCCGCTCCCGGAGGGCGCCATGCCCTCCCGCTCGCAGAGAGGCCGTTCATGAACACCGCTCGGATCGCGCCCGTCTCGCCCGTCAGCGTCACCACCGGTGCCGTCGAACACAGCGTCGACTTCATACGTCCACGGCTGCTGGCGAGCGGGCACGACCGGGTGTCCCTGTATGCCGGTGTGCAGATCAACGGCGCCCCGCACCTGGGCACCAGCGTCATGCAGACCTCCGCGTTCCTGCTCGCCCGAACGGCCCGGGACAAGTTCGGCGTCGATGTGACACTGCGGTTCGGCGCGCTGGACAACGCGGGCTGCGAGACGCGGCGGTGCCCGCGGACGGGAACCCGGTACGAGCGTTCCTTCCGCCATGCCCTGGGCGGTGAGCGCATACAGGAGCTGATCCGGACGTACTACGGAGGCTTCTTCGACGCGCTGTCCGCGATCACGGGCGTCCCCCACGAGATCGAGACCTACACACAGCAGCAGAGCCGGCCGGACTTCCGGCAGGAGTTCCTGGAATCGCTGACCCGGATGGACGCCCTGCGGTGGGTGCTCGCGCCCTCGCACGGCAAGGTGCCCATGAGCCCGCCGTGCCCGCGGTGCGGCTGGGCGCAGAAGCAGGGCGAGCACACCGAAGTGCTCGCGGCCGGGCCCGGCCACGCGGAGCTGGCGGCGGTCTGCCTGGACCACGGGGGTTACGTGGCGCGGGTGCGCGCCGACGGGACCGATGGGGCGGACGAGGCGTACATCGGCTCGGGCACGCTCCACCGCAACCTGCTCAAGGAGCGGGTGGCCGCACGGGAGGACGCGCTCGCCGTGGTGGTCAAGGGAGCCGACTGGGCCGCGGGGTGCCGTCTGCTCGACGAGGCGTTCCTGTGCTATCCGCAGGCGGTGCTCCCCGCACGCCTGTTCACCCCGGTGGTGCTCTCGGCGTCCGGGGCCAAGCTCTCCAAGTCGCTCATCCGCGCGGGCAGGACGGAGGCGACGGCGGGCAGCGAGCCCTGGATGCTGGACGCGGGCGCCTGGCCCGGCACGGTCGAGGAGTACGCGCGCCTGCTGCTCGGCCTGGTCACGCTGATGCTGTCCGAGCCGCGCCACTTCGAGCGCGGCTACACCACGCTCGAAGTGGCCCGGCTCATCGACGCGGCAGGTCTGCGGATCGGGGCACCGGCGTGAAGTCCCGGTCCGCGAGGTATCCCGGGCGCGCTTCCGGAGCCGCGTACGGCGTGGTCAGTGGGTTGTCGACGCTGTTGTAGACGACGAAGAGGTTCGTCCTGGGGAACGGAGAAACGTTTCCTCCGGAGGCGTGCAGGCAGTTGCAGTCGAACATGACCGCTGAACCGGCCGCTCCGGTGAACTGCCGGATGCCGTGCCGCTCGGCCAGTGCCGTCACAGCCGTACGGTCGGCCGGTCCGGCCGGGAGGTTCTTCCCCAGCAGCGAAAGCTTGTGATAGCCCGGTGGCGTCTGTCCGACGGAGGGTACGAAGGTCCGCTGCGACCCGGGGATGATCATGAGCGGGCCGTTGAAGGGGAGGTTGTCCATGAGGGCGACGGAGAAGCTCAGCGCGCGGGGCGCGGGCATGCCGTCCTCGGAGTGCCAGGTCTCGAAGTCCGAGTGCCAGCCGAACTTCGAGCCGTCGAAGGCCGCCTTGTAGTTGATCCTGCTCTGGTGGACATAGACGTCCGAACCGAGGACCTGTCGGGCCCGGTCGGCGAGGCGGCCGGAGTGGACGAGGCGCCTGAAGACCTCGCTGAGCCGGTGCACCTCGAAGACGGAGCGGATCTCGTCGGAGTCCGGTTCGGCCACCACCCGCTCAGAGGAACGCAGTGCGGGCTCGGATGCCATACGTCGCATTTCCTCACGGCACTCCCGCGCTTCGGCGGGGTCGAGGAGCGCGCCGAAGGCGAGGAATCCGTCGCGGTCATAGGCGGCCACCTCCTCGGCGGAGAGCGGGCCTTCCTTCCCGTCGCCCCACACCACCGGATGGTGACGCGGAAAGGGCACGGACTTGGTGACGGAACGGGTGGGGTAGAGATCGCCCACGAATTCGACAGATTCGGTCACAGTGATTCCTCCGCAGCCGGGCAGTGGATACGTTTTCCCTGCCCGTGGCATCCCCGAAGAAACTCTCCTGGGACCGTGCCCGTCGAGTCCGCGCCATTCCTGTCACGAATTGCGTGCCGCAAGGTGCCGGGCCACACGGGAAAGAAGGAGACACATGATGATGTACAGCGAACCGACCACGCAGAGAACGGGGAGGTAGGGGTAGCCGGAAGGAGTAGCCGTGTTCTGCGCCAGGAGTTTTCCCGCGTAGAGAAGCTCCTCGTACATGATGAAGAAGCCGAGCGAGGTGTCCTTGAGCGTCACCACCATTTGGCTGATTATGCTCGGCAACATGGTCCGCACCGCCTGCGGCATGACGACCGCCGTCATCACTTGCGTCTTGCGCATTCCCAGCGCATATCCCGCCTCGAACTGCCCCCTGGGAACGGCTCCGACCCCCGCCCGCAGGATCTCCGCCTGTGCCGCACCGTTGTAGAGGGCGATACCGATCACCAGGGCCCACAGCGTGGGGCTCGCGAAATTGTCCGCCACCCATCCGCCCGGGCTCCCGAAGTCCCTTCGCAGAACGTCGGCGACGGCGGTGACGTACGTACGCAGAAGGTCGGTTGCGTACAGGGCGAAGACCGTGATGATCACCGGAACCGCACGGAAGAACTCCACCAGCGCCCCGGCCGGCCAGCGCAGGACGCGATGTGCGGAGAGTCGCCCGGCCGCGAACAGGAAACCCAGCGCCAAGGAGAGCACCACGGAGAGGACGAACGCCTTGAAGGTGTCCACCACGCCGGCGAGGATGCGCAACTGCACGCCGCGGTATTCGAAGGCCTCCCACATCCGCGCGTCGAACTGCCCGGCGTCCGAGAACCGGAGGAAGGCCCAGCAGACAGCGCCCCCGGTCACCACCGCCACCAGCACCGCGTACCAGGTATGGCGGCGGCGGGCGCGCGGGCCCGGGGCCTCGAACAGGGCGGACGCCATCCGGGCACCGGACTTCATCCCGGCACCGGACTTCATCCTCACATCGGACCTCATCCCGGCACCGCCAGACGGCGCTCCAGCAGATGGAAGCCGGCACTGATCACCGCGATCAGCACCAGGTAGGCGGCGGTCACCCACAGGAAGACGACCGCGACCGCGTATCCGCGCTCCACCAGGGTCTTCTCGGTGCTGAACAGTTCATAGACGCTGAAGCCGCCGGCGAGCGCGGAGTTCTTCACCAGAGTGATCACGACATTGCCCAGCGGGGGGACCGCCGCCCGCCCGGCCTGAGGAAAGACGATCAGTGCCGCCGTCTGCGCCGTGGACATGCCGAGGCTGCGGGCGGCTTCGGCCTGTCCCAGCTCCACGGCGTTGACGCCCGAGCGCAGCGCCTCGCACACGAACGCCGACGCGTAACCGCCCATCACCAGTACGGCGAGCGTGAAGTATCCCGCTTCGGTGAGGCCCAGCATGGGCAGCCCGAGCGTCACGCCGAAGAAGAGGACGGTGAGCGGGGTGTTGCAGAGCACTGTCACCACCGTCGCGCCGAGGCCGCGGCAGAGCGGCACCGGACTGACGCGGAAGGAGACGAGCACGATGCCCAGGGCGAACGCGAGCAACGTGCTCAGGCACATCAGTCGGACGGTGCCCACAAAGCCCTGCCAGAAGAGACCGGCGTTGTCGGTCAACACCTCCATGGGCGCCTCCAGGCCGAGGGGTCAGTACCGCTGCACCGGTGGTGGCGTCGGCGCCGGGACGCCGGAACGGCCGAGGGTGGCTTGGTACGCCCGGAGCCAGTTTCCGTTGCGGACGTGGTGTTCGAGGGCGTCATTGACGGCATCACGAAGAGCCGCGTCCCGCCGTCCCAGTCCCACCCCGTAGGGCTCCTCCGAGAAGGGCCGGCCGAGGACCCGTAGGCGGCCCTGGTTCTGTGCGGCGTAACCCTTCAGGATCGTGTCGTCGGCGGTGACCGCGTCCACCACGTTCATGATGAGATCCTGCACGCAGTGCGCATAGCTGTCGTGGGATACGACGGTCGCCCCGAATTCCGGCTTGCGGATCCGCTGGAAAGGGGTGGATCCGGTCACCGTACAGACTTTCCTGCCGCGCAGTTCTTTTGGGCCACCGATACTTCGATTTCCCTTCTCGACCAGCAGGTCCTGCCCGCCCAGATAATAGGGCCCGGCGAAGGAGACCTGCTTTTTCCTTTCACTGTTGATCGTGTAGGCGCCCACGTAAAGATCGACGTCCCCCTTCGAAATCGAGATCTCCCGCACCTGCGGGGCGACCGTCTTCCACTCGATCTCGTTCGACGCGAATCCCAGATACGCCGCGACCATTTTCGCGATCTCGACATCGAACCCCGAGCGCTGTCCCGTCACCGGATCCTCGAACCCCATGAAGGGGTGGTCGGACTTGACGCCAATGGTGAGGGTCTTCTTGGCGAGGGCTCGGGAGCGTTCTCCGACGGAGTACTCAAGGCTTGGAGCGCTGGCCGTCAGCGCTCCGACGCTGCCCGGGACACTGCCTTCTCTTCCGCACCCGCCGAGAACAGGGAATAACAGCAGAATCACGAGACTCAGGCGACGAACCCGTGCTCCCACCTTCCCTCCTCAGGACGATGTGGGGCGTGCACCGGAATGAAAGCAGTGTCCCGGTCAGTTTAGCGACGCTGATGTGCCGCGCTACCCGGCGTCTTTCGATTCCCCCCCCCGCCCCCCACCTCCGCGTCAGCCGGTCTTCTGCCAGGTGCCTCCCTTGTCCAGGCGGTAGGTGCCGGTGAGCCGCCGCTCATCGGCGCCGGCCCGCGGCGTGCCGCTTCCGCGCTCTCCGTCGTCGTGGTCGTCCGGCTGCTTGGCGGTGGCACCGGACGGGCGGACGCTCTGGCACTTGTCGGGGTTGGTGTAGGTCCGCGCCTGCGCGCGCGTGGGGTGCCAACTCCGGTGGCCAGCTGGGCAATTCGACGCCCGCCGACCGGTACGCCCCGGCACCTGTCCCCTCCCTGCCCAAGCAGGACGTGTTCGAGATCGCGGCGGGCGGCGGTGCCACCGACGGCTGGGGCTTCGCCGTCGCCCTGCGCAACGACAACTCCGTCTGGACATGGGGCCAGAACGACAACGGCCAACTCGGCACCGGCCCCACGACCCCCGACCACAACCCCGCGCCGGGCAAGGTGCCCGGGCTCACCGGCATCGTGGACGTCGCCGCGGGCGGTCAGCACGCCCTCGCGCTGCGCGTCAACACCGGTAAGGCCGACGGCGTTTACGCCTGGGGCCTCAACGACAAGGGCCAGCTCGGCACCGGCACGGGCCCGCCCTCCACACTCCGTGGCAGGGCGGGCCCCGCACCGGTCATGGTGATCCGATTGACGCGGCGAACGGGCTGTGCGAGCCTCCCGTTGATCCAGCTCCGGGAGTGCCGCCAGGAGGGCGCCGATGACCAGCACGGTGGCGCCGCCAGGGGTGCTCTCCCCTGCCTACCGTGCCTGCACTCTCGCGCTGAGCGGCACCTTCGTACTGGTCGCCTTCGCCGGTCTCGCGCTGAGCACGGTGATGCCGATCGCCGTCCAGGAACTCGACGGACTGGGCCTGTACGCCCTCGCGTTCGGCGGCTTCCTCACCACCGGCATCATCGGCACCGTACTGGCGGGCGGCTGGGCCGACCGGCGCGGCCCGGCGCCCGCACTCTGCGCGGGGCTGCTCTGCTTCTCGGGCGGCGCGCTGCTGTCCGGGCTCGCGGCCACCATGTCCGTCTTCCTGGTCGGGAGGTACCTCCAGGGGTTCGGCGGCGGCGCGGTGACCGTGGCGCTCTATGTGGTCGTCGGCCGTGCCTATCCGACCGGGCTGCGTCCGCGGATGTTCTCGCTGATCACCGCGTGCTGGATCGTCCCGTCCATGGTGGGCCCGCCGGTCGCGGGAGTCGTCGCCGAGACCCTGTCGTGGCACTGGGTGTTCCACGGCATCGCCTTCCTCGCCGTGCTCGCCCTCGTGCTGCTCGCCCGGCCGCTGTCACGGCTGCGGACGGTCGGCGCCCCGGAAGAGGAGGGGGGTGGTGGGGAAGGCGGGCCGGTCAGCGGCCTTGGGGTCGTGCCCGCGCTCGCGGTGGCTCTCGGCGCGGGTCTGCTGCAGTACGCGGGCACCCCATCCGCCCCCTACCGCCTGCCGGCGGCGGTCGTCGGGCTCGTACTCCTCGTCGTCCAGCTGCGGCCGCTGCTGCCCGCGGGCACTCTGCGGGCGCGGCGCGGCATACCGTCCCTGGTGCTGCTGCGGGGCGTCGCGGCGGGCGCGTACTTCACCATCGAGACCTACATCCCGCTGATGCTCGTGAACGAACGGCAGTGGTCGCCGGGGGCGGCGGGCATGTCACTCACCGGAGCGGCGCTCACCTGGTTCGCCGCCTCCTGGCTGCAGGGCCGCCCCCGGCTGCCCTGGCCGCGCGAGCGGGTCGTCCTCGTGGGTGCGCTGATCCATGGCGCGGGCGCTGCCCTGACGCTGAGCGGCACCCTGCGGGCGATGCCCGCGGTGACCGTCGCCGTCGGTCTGCTGGTCGCGGGCTTCGGGATGGGGCTGCTGCTCCCCGGCGTCGGGGTGCTCACCCTCGAACGCTCGCCCACGGACCAACAGGGCCGGAACTCCGCCTCGTTGCAACTGTCCGACAGTCTGTCGAGCGTGTTGCTCGTCGTGGTGTGCGGGGCCCTGTTCAACATGGCCCATGTGCGCGCCGGACAGGACACCGCGGCCTTCGCCGCCGTCTTCGGCACCGCCCTCGCGGTCGCCGCAGCGGCCGGACCGGTCGCCCGCAGGATCACCCCGCCACACCCGGAGGAGAAGAACCTTGCGACGCTATGAGCTGGTGGGCAGGCGCGACATCCGTCTGGTCGCCGACGCGCCGGTACCGGAGCCCGGCCCCCTCGAAGTGCTGGTGCGGGTGCGGGCATGCACCGTGTGCAACCGCAGCGACCTGGCCTATTACCACTACTACGGGCTGCGCGAGCACTGCGCCCAGGGCTGCTACGGCCACGAGATCGCCGGAGTGGTCGAGGCGGTGGGCCCCGGCGTCACCCGGGTCGCGCCGGGGCAGCGCGTCTTCGTCCGTACGCCGCTCACCACCGGCTACGCCGAATTCGCGCTGGCACGTGAGATAGCCGTGGGCGCGCTGCCGGACGCGGTGCCCTTCGAGCAGGGCGCGATCCTGCAGCTGCTCCCGCTCGCCGTGCACGCCACCCGCGGGGTGCGGCTCGGGGACCGAGTGGCCATCGTCGGGCAGGGCCCGGTCGGCCTGATGGCGCTGCGCATGGCGGCGCTGCGCGGCGCCTCGCACCTCACGGCGGTCGACCTCGACGACTGGCGCCTGGAGCGCTCGGCTCTCCTCGGCGCCGACTCGACCCGGCGCGTCGACGGCAGCGCGGCGCAACTCGCGGATGTCGGGGCCGATTTCGATGTGGCGGTCGATGCCGTGGGCACCCCGACCACGCTCAACGCCTGCGTGGGACTCGTACGGCAGAACGGGCTCGTCGTCATGCTCGGCACCCACCACGTGGACACCCACGTCACCGTCGACCTGGTGACCTGGGAGCGCAAGGGCCTGCGGGTGCACAGTTCGGCCGAGCCCGTCGACACCGCGCGCGCCGAGGCCATGCGCACTGCCGAACGGCTGTCCGGGACACGGGAGTTGCACCTGCCCGAGATCCTGACGCACACCTACGCCCTGGAAGAGCTGCCGAAGGCCATGGAGCAGCTGTCGGCGAGCCGCGCGCTGTACCCGGACGCCGGGGAGTCCCCGTACGACGGCCCGCCGCGCGAGACGCTGAAGGTGGCGATCGTGCCGTGAAGTGCCGTCCATGAGGTGCTGGTCGTGAGGTCACGTCCGTGAAGTGGGGTGTCGCCGGGTACGGCGACCTCGTCATCCGCCGTGTCCTGCCCGCTCTGCGCGCGCTGGGCGAGGAGCCCGTGTTCCTGTGGGGGCGCGATCCGCTGCGCGCGGCGCGGATCGCCGCGCGGTGGGAGGTCGCGGGGTCCGGCAGTGATCCGCGGGGTCTGCTGGCGGGGACGGACGCGGTGTACGTCGCGACGCCCGTCGTCCACCATGTGCCGCTGGCCGACGCGGCGCTGGACGCCGGACTACCCGTACTGATCGAGAAGCCTCTGGCAGGCTGCCTGCGCCCAGGGGCCGGCCGCCTCCGCACGGACTCGGGGCGGCCGGCCTCGGGGGTCGCGTACTACCGCAGGCTCGCCCCCGTACTGCGGGAGGTGGGCCGGGAGTTGGCCGGGTGGGCGCCGGACCGGGTGGAGGTGCGTTTTCGGTGTGCGTTCGAGCCGGGCCCCGGCCATCCGATGCGCTGGCGCACCGACCCCGCGGTCTCCGGCGGCGGGGTGCTCGCCGACGCGGGCTGCCACCGCCTGGACCTGCTCCTGGCCCTTTTCGGGCGCCCGACGGCGGTGGCCGCGCGGCTTGCCGGGTACTTCGACGCCGGTGCCGAGCGCGGCGCCGAGGTGGAGCTGAGCTGGCCCGGGCTGCGCGCGCGGTGCCTCTTCGAGTGGAGTGCCGAGCCGCCGGTGGACCGTATCGCGTTCCACGGCGGCGGCCGCTCCCTCGTACTCGACCCCCTAGACTCCGGGCAGTTGCTCGCCGCGGGCCCCGAAGGCGCGCGGCGGCTGCGGCGCGAACCGGCCGCCAACCCGCATCTGCCGCTGGTCGCCGACTTCGTCGCGGCGGTCGCGGCCGGGCGGCCACCGGTGTGCCCGGTGGCCGAGGCCGCGCTCGTCGACGACGTCATCGTGGCGGCGTACCGGTCGCACGCGCTGGGCGGTGGCCCGGTCGCCGCCTGGTAGGCACCGGCCCTCAGGCGGCAGTCCTCAGACGGCGGTCCTAGGTGGCGGTCCTCAGGTGGCGGCGGAGGTGAACTTCCCCAGATCGCCGTATCCGTGTCCGCTGGTCCAACTGCCCATCTCGATATGGGCGTTGAAGGGCCGGCCGTCGGCGCGCGTCATCGCCGGGCGGGGATGGTCGAGGTGGAGCAGCGTGTCGTCGTAGCGCCGCAGCGGGGCGGCGGCGGCGAGGCGGGCGACCACGTCGTCGTCCTCGCCGCCCCAGCCCTCGTACCGCTCGTCGAAACCGCCCACCGCGTGGAAGACGTCGGTGCGCAGCCATACGCATCCGCCGGGCGGCTCCCGCAGCAGCAGGCCGCGCAGCACGGACGGCGGCACATCGGCGGCGCCGCCGTCGTTGCGCAGACCGATGGCGCGCAGGGTGGACGGCGCGTCGAGCGAGAGTGACCAGCGGAACGGCAGATGGGTGCCGTGCCCGCCCTCGCGCAGCCGTGCTGTGTTGCGGGCGACGAAGTGCCGGTCGACGAGGATGTCGGCGTCCAGGACACACACGTACGCGTGCTCGGACACCGTCTTCCGGGACGCCTCCCGGGTCGTTTCCATGACGCCGACGTTGACCGCCCACGCCTTGTTGAACAGGCCGTCCTTGCGGGCGAAGACATACCGGTCCACGAGGCCGTCCAGCGCCTCGCGGGTGCGGGGCTCGTCGTCGGTCTCCACCACCGTGACCCGGTGGCCGGGCCCGCCCTCCTGGTCGGCGAGGGCCCGCAGACAGGCGAGCAGGTTCCGGGTCCGTATGCCGCCCGCGCGGTCCCGGAAGGGGATCACCACCTGGACGGCGCCGGTGCCGGGCCGCGGCCGGGTGCCGGGCGTCCTGGGTGAGAGTGGCGGCGGCTGTGCGGTGTAGTCGGCGCCGAGGTGGTAGTCGATCCAGATGTGCCGGTCCGCCTCGGTCACCGCTGCCGCCAACTGGCGTTGCCTCTCCAGGTTTTGGTGGAGCAAGGCGGTGAGGTTCTTGCGCAGGGCGTGCTGTGCGGCGGCGCGGGTGGGGTCGGCGAGGACGTCGTCGTACGCCGCCCTGGCCGCGCCGGTAGCGAAGACGGCGAGTGCGGCGTCGACCGTACGGTAGTGGTCCTCGCTCTTGGCCCAGTAGTCGGCGGCGATGGCGGGTACGGCCAGGTCGTGGGCGAGCACGGCGTAGGCGGTGAGTCGTTCGGCGAGCCGGTCGACGGTCGGTGGGGTCGGCTGCTCGGGCGGTGTGGGCACAGGTCTGCTCCGATCGGCGCGGTGGGTCACAAATAGCAGGGGCCGCGCAGGGGTTTGCGCAAGAGTTCGCGCAGGGGTTCCCGCAGGTGTTCGCGCAGGAGTTCGCGATGGGGGGCGGGGGCGTTCATCGATGTCCCTCGTCCGGCCCGTTCAGCCGCTCCTCAAGGACCCCGTTCGCCCTCTTGCCCGCGGCCCTGACCGGGGAGCCGGTGAGCATGAGCTTCTGCGCCTTGGGCCCGCTGAGCTGTGCGACCCAGTCCGTCGCCAGCGCGGGCTGCGCGCTGCGGGCCGAGACCGCGAGGTTCGAGCCGCCCAGGAAGACGCCGCCCGGTCGGTCCTTCGAGAGGCCCCGCGGCGAGAACCGGCAGCGCCGCCCTGGCGGCCAGGCTGCCGACGGTGACCGCGCCCAGGATCCGTCCCCGCGCGGGGAGTTCGGACCAGTTGACGGCAACAGCCCGCAGCTGTCCGCGGGTCCAGCGTGCCCGCTGGCGCAGCGCCGCGTCGGCGCGCTCGGTGGAGCTGACGCCGGACGGCGTACGCACGAAGCCGGTACGGACGTCGTGGCCCATCAGCCACAGTGACCAGTGGTAGGACTCCTCGACGTCGTCCGAGCGGATGGGGCGCACCCGGTCCCAGGTGGCCGCCCAGGCGTAGACGGAGCTTCCGGCGACCACATGGACCTCGGCCGACCTGGCTAGTCCGCACCCCGCGCTCGCTGACCTCATCGGCCTGCACCAGCGCGTAGCCCTCCGAGGGGTAGTCCAGCGCCGCCACGGCCCGGGCCGACCGGGTGAGCGTGGCCTCCGTCTCCCGGTAGAACGGCATCGGCAGGGTCAGCCGCCGGGAGGGTCGCCACCGCGCCGGCAGCCGGTCCACCGCATACGGGGTTACCGGCCAAGCGGGAACCAGAATGTCAGTCATATGCACTCTGGCTTCAAGAAGAACGCAGACACTTTCTTTTCCTTCCGCAGGAGAAGAAACGCATTGCCGGGAATGAGAAATGAAAGATCATCCCCCAGCGTCCCGAAACCTAGCACCCCAGCTCAACGTCTTGTCAACCTTGAATGTCGAACAACTCGACCGTAGAACCGGCCTGGTTGACCGGCTAGTTGGACGACTCTAAGGTGATCCGCCGCCTTACGAACCGACCACCAGGGGCGCACTTCCGAACAACTCGGACAACCACCAGGACCCATTACGGCAACCTTTTAAAACAACTCTTCAATAAGTCACCGATTCCGCTTCGGGAAAGGAGCTGCGCGTCATGGTCCGGCCTCACGTTCTTCTCTCGGCCGCCGTGTCGCTGGACGGCTGCCTCGACACCCACCCCGGCGAGGGCGGGCTGCTGCTGTCCAGCGAGGAGGACTTCGATCGGGCCTGGCGGTTCTGGCACCACGGCGGGCGTGGTCCTGCTCCGGTACGCGCTGAACGCGGACCGCGTTCTCGGTCGGCGCGGTCCTGCGGGCCTCCGGTGTGTGCCTTGCGGAGGTCACGGAACACGCGGAAGCGGCGCGGGCGCCCAACGCGCACTTGCCGCAATGACTCCGCCCCGCTCGCACTGAATCGAACCGAGGAGAAGCCATGCAGAGGGAGCAGGTCACGCCAGTGGAGCAGGTGGAGCAGGTGGACTGGGTCGACATCCCGGCCGGGTCGCTGCGCCGGGGCACCCCGGCCGACGAGATCCCGGAGGTGGCGCGCCGCTATGCCGACACCGGCGTACCGGTGGAGTGGTACAGGAAGGAGGCGCCGCGCACGGAGATCCGCCTCCCGGCGTTCCGGATCGCCCGCACTCCGGTAACGGTCGGGCAGTGGACGCTCTTCGCGGCGGCCACCGACAGGCCGATCCCGCGGGCGCCCGCGGACCACCCGGTCGTCGGGGTCGACTGGGACGCGGCGACGGCCTACTGCCGGTGGTTCGGGGAGCAGCCCGGCGGCGAAGAGGTGCGACTGCCCACAGAGGACGAGTGGGAGCGCGCGGCCCGGGGCGACGACGGCCGGGAGTTCCCCTGGGGCACGGAGTACCGCACGGGCCTGGCCAATCTGGTGGACCTCGGCATCGGCACCACGACGCCGGTCGGTTCGTTCCCCGAGGGCGCGAGCCCGTTCGGCGTGCTGGACATGGCGGGCAACGCCGACGAGTGGACCTCCACGCTGTACGCCCCCTATCCGGGCGCCCCCGCCGACGTGCCGGGCGTCGAGGACTGGGCGTACGATCCGCACGTCACCCGGGGCGGTGCCTTCCGCCACGACCGGGATCTGGCCCGGTGCGCCCGCCGACACGGCGTCTACGAGCGGGACTTGACGGAGATCGGCGTGGGCTTCCGCCTGGCGGCACCGGCCGAGCGGCCCGCGCGAGGGCGGGTCGGCTGACGCCGGGGGAGCGACGAAG
>NZ_WMBF01000164.1:0-13419 GCF_019400875.1 Streptomyces anatolicus
GGGGGAGGGTCAGAAGCGGGGGGACGGGGACTGGGCCTCTACCAGTTCCGCCGCCTCCTCCTTCGTCTCCACCGACGGCGGCGAGCCCGAAAGCGGCTGCTGGGCCGTTTCCTTCATGCAGGCCACCGCGATGATGCCGACGAGCGCCGCCGCCATCGAGTAGTACGCCGGGACCATGTCCGTGCCCGTCACGCTGATCAGGGACGTGATCACCAGGGGGGCCGTGCCGCCGAAGAGGGAGGCGGAGAGGTTGTAGCCGACGGAGAGGGAGCCGTAGCGGACCGAGGTGGGGAAGAGGGCGGGGAGCGTCGCCGACATCGTGCCGAGGAGGCAGACCAGGGAGAGGCCGAGCAGGAGCATCCCGGCGGAGACCGCGAGCAGGCTGCCCTGCTTGATCAGGAGGAAGGCCGGGAGCGAGAGGAAGAGGAAGCCCAGCATGCCCGCCATCAGCAGCGGCTTGCGCCCGAAGCGGTCGGAGAGCCTGCCGACCCGGTTCATGATCAGCATCAGCACGATCATCGTGCCGATGAGGATCAGCAGCCCGTGCGAGTCGTCGTAGCCGAGCTCGTCGGAGAGGTATGTCGGCATGTACGACAGGAGCATGTAGTCGGTGATGTTGTACGCGCCGACCAGCGCGATGCAGAGGATCAGCGTCGGCCAGTGCCGGCGGAAGATCTTCGCCAGGTCGCCCTTGGCCGTGGTCTCCACGGCGGACGCGCCCTCGGACGCAGAGTGGAAGGAGGCGTCCTCCATCTTCTGGAAGGCGGGGGTCTCGTCGAGCTTGAGCCGGAGGTAGAGGCCCACGAGGCCGAGCGGACCGGCGACGAGGAACGGGATGCGCCAGCCCCAGGAATCCATGGCGTCCGAGCCGAGCGCGGTGTTCAGGATGAGGACAAGGCCCGCCGCTCCCGTGTAACCGGCGAGCGTGCCGATCTCCAGGAAGCTGCCGAAGTAGCCGCGCCGCTTGTCGGGGGCGTACTCGGCGATGAAGGTGGACGCGCCGCCGTACTCACCGCCCGTCGAGAAGCCCTGGACCAGACGGAAGAAGATCAGCAGGACCGGCGCCCAGAAGCCGATCGTGGCGTAGGACGGGATCAGGCCGATGGCGAGCGTGCCGATCGCCATCAGGATCATCGTCAGCGCGAGGACCTTCTTGCGGCCGATCTTGTCGCCCATCGGCCCGAAGACCATGCCGCCGACCGGGCGGACCAGGAAGGAGACGGCGAAGGTGGCGAAGGAGGAGATCAGCTGGGCCGTCTCGTTCCCGGACGGGAAGAAGACGTGGCCGATGGTGACGGCCAGATAGCTGTAGATGCCGAAGTCGAACCACTCCATGGCGTTGCCGAGCGAGGCCGCTTTCACCGCCCGCTTGACCGCGGCCTCGTCCGTGACCGTGATGTCGGTGCGGCGCAGCGGCGGGTTCTTGCGCCGGTTGGCGGCCCGGAACAGCGTGCGGTGGCGTTTGACCGCGTCGGCATCGGCCTCTATCTCTTCGTGGGCCGCCATGGAGTGGTTCCTTTCGTTCTTCGGACGTGCTCCCCCGTTTTCTCCCTGAGGTCACTTGCTCGAACATCGCCGACGCAAACGAAAGCCCCCTGGGAGGGGGGCTTTGTCACAGTGCGGGAAGGGGTCCTGATGATCAGACGCCCAGGTCCCTGATGATCTTCGCGACGTGGCCGGTCGCCTTCACGTTGTAGAACGCGTGCTCGACCTTGCCCTCCTCGTCGACGACGACGGTCGAGCGGATGACACCGGTCACCGTCTTGCCGTAGAGCTTCTTCTCGCCGAAGGCGCCGTACGCCGCCAGGGTCTCCTTGGCGGGGTCGCCGACGAGCGTGACCTTCAGGCTCTCCTGCTCGCGGAACTTCGCGAGCTTCTCCGGCTTGTCCGGCGACACGCCGATGACGTCGTAACCGGCCGCCGCGAGCACGTCGAGGTTGTCGGTGAAGTCGCACGCCTGCTTGGTGCAGCCGGGGGTCAGGGCGGCCGGGTAGAAGTAGACGATGACCTTGCGGCCCTTGTGGTCGGCCAGCGAGACGTCGTTGCCGTCGGCGTCGGGCAGGGTGAAGGCGGGGGCGGTGTCGCCGGGCTGCAGTCGCTCGCTCATTCTCGGTCTCCTCGCGGGGGCGTACGCAAAAGGTTTGGTGACGGGGTCGAGCGTAATAGGGGTGCCGTGGGGTGCGGCGCGCGTGAAGCTGACAGACTGTGGTCACAGTTCATGTACGGACAGTCGATACGACCACGGAGGCAGCGCGGTGTCGGATGCCAGGACCCCTGCGCAGATCGAGGCGGACATCAAGCGCCGGCGCGACCAGCTGGCCGAGACGCTCGACGAGATCGGGGTGCGCGTCCACCCGAAGACGATCGTCGGTGACGCGAAGGCGAAGGTCGTCTCCAGCGTGGACCACACGGTGGGACGGGCGTACGTCGGGGCGAACCGGTTCGTCTCGGATGTGCGGAGCCGTTTCGTCGGCGAGGACGGTTCGCCCCGCATCGAGCGGATCGTCCCGGTGGCCCTGGTGGCCGTCGGCGTCGTCGGCCTGCTCGTGATGGGCTCGCGGCGCCGCGACAGCTGAGCCGGGGCGACGCGAGAGCTGACCCGGGGGGCCGCGCGGAGCGCCCGGGCAGGTAGGTTCGGTGGCGTGAGCGAGAAGACCCACCACGACGACAAGCTGCCCATCCGGATGCTGCACGACCGCGTGCTCGTGCGGCAGGACACCAGCGAGGGCGAGCGCCGCTCCGGCGGCGGCATCCTGATCCCCGCGACCGCTGCCGTGGGCCGGCGGCTCGCCTGGGCCGAGGTGGTCGCCGTCGGTCAGAACGTACGTGCGGTCGAGCCGGGTGACCGGGTCCTGTACGACCCGGAGGACCGCGCCGAGGTCGAGGTCCGTGGCGTGGCGTACGTCCTGATGCGCGAGCGCGATCTGCACGCCGTGGCCGCGGACCGGTTCGAGGGCTCCGAGGACTCGACGGGCCTGTACTTGTAGAAGGGCCCCTTCGGCTGGAAAGCGGCCCCTTCAGCCCTTTCGGCCCGTTTGCTACCGTGGAACGACCCCGACGAGACGCGCCGTACCGGGTTTCCGCAAAGACGACGCACCCCATCAGGTAACGCGCTGAGCGTTCTACTCGTCGGAGGTGCCGTCATGGCCTGGGTTCTGCTGATAGTCGCCGGTCTGCTCGAAGTGGGCTGGTCGATCGGGATGAAGTACACCGAGGGGTTCACGCGGCTGTGGCCCAGCGTGTTCACGGGCGCGGGCATCGTCGCGAGCATGGTGCTTCTGTCGTACGCCGCCAAGTCGCTGCCCATCGGTACGGCGTACGGCGTGTGGGTCGGCATCGGGGCCGCCGGTGCGGCGGTGCTCGGCATGGTCGTGCTGGGGGAGCCGGTCACCGCCGCGCGGATCTTCTTCGTCTGCTTGCTGCTGGTCGCCGTCGTCGGCCTCAAGGCGACCTCGGGGCACTGACTGCCCTGCCGGGTCGCGTAGGGGAACCGCGGGGTCCGTCGTGGCTGGGCGCGCAGTTCCCCGCGCCCCTTCGGGGCGCTACCCGCGGGTCCGTCGTGGCTGAGCGCGCAGTTCCCCGCGCCCCTTCGGGGCGCTAGCCGTCCGTCAGGCCGCCGATGTCGCCGCCGTCCGACGCGCCGCCGTCATCCGTCCCCCCGATGTCGGTCGCGCCGCCGTCCGGGCCGCCCTGCGCGGCGCCCCCGTCGACCGTTCCGCCGTCCGTGGCGCCGCCGTCCGCGGTGGCCCCGCCGTCGCTCTGGTCACCCGTCTGGCCGCCGGTCTGACCGCCGGGGTCCTGGCCTCCGTCGGTCGTGATGCCGCCGGTGTCCGTGCCGCCCGTGGTGGCGCCCCCGTCGGTGGGGCCGCCGTCCGTCGTGCCGCCGTCCGTGGGGCCGCCGGTGGTGGCGCCGCCCTCGGTCGCCGGGTCCTGGGTGCCGCCCGTCGTCGGCTCCGGCACCACCGGCAGGTCCGCGCCCTGCTCCAGCTCCAGGTCGAACTCCTTGACCGGCTCGCCCTCCAGGGCGTCCTTGGTGAACTGCGCCCAGACGCGGGCCGGGTAGCCGCCGCCGTTGATGCGGGCCTCGCCGAGCGCCCCGTACAGCGGGGTGTGCGCGCCGGTGTCGGGGTGCTGGCCCATGACGGCGACCACCGTCGCGAGGTCGGGGGTGTAGCCGGCGAACCAGGCCGCCGTGTCGTTCTCCGCGGTGCCGGTCTTGCCCGCGGCGGGGCGGCCCGCGCCCTGGGCCGCCGTGCCGGTGCCGCCCTGGACGACGCTCTGCAGGATGGAGGTGGTGGTGTCGGCGGCCTCGCGGGTCACCGCCTGCTCGGTCTCCTGCTCCGGCAGCGCGATCTTCTCGCCGTCCTTGGTGATCTTCTCGACGATGGTGTACGTGCCGTGCTTGCCGTGGTTGGCCAGCGTCGCGTACGCCTCGGTCATGTCGAGGACGCTCGCGGTGGAGGGGCCGAGCGCGATCGAGGGGGAGGCGGTGAGGTCGGGCGTGGACTCCGGGACGCCGAGAGCGATCGCGGTCTCCTTGACCTTGTCGGAGCCGACGTCGACGGCCATCTGCGCGTACACCGAGTTCACGGACTTGTCGGTGGCCTCGCGGACCGTGGTCTCGCCGTAGGAGACCTGGTCCTCGTTCTCGGGGGCGTACGCCCCGCCGCTCCAGCCCTGCACGGGCCGCTTGTTGGTGCCGTCGTAGACGGTGTTCGGGGTGATGGGCTGCCCGCTCTGGGTGACCGAGCCGTTCTCCACGGCCGAGGTGAACACGAACGGCTTGAAGGTGGAGCCGACCTGGTAGTCGCGGCGCGTGGCGTTGTTGACGTACTGCTTGGTGTAGTCGATGCCGCCGTACATCGCGACGACCTTGCCGGTGGCCGGGTCGATGGAGGCGCCGCTCGCGCGGACGTTGCGGTCGACCTTGCGGGCCTTCTTGTCGATCTTCGACATCACCTGGTCGTCGACGGCCTTCTTGAAGGCTTCCTGGCGGTCCTTCTGGAGGGTCGTGGTGATGCGGTAGCCGCCCTTGGCGAGCGTCTCCTCATCGATGATCTTGTTGGCGGTGAGGTAGTCCTCGACGGCCTTGACGACATAGCCGCGCTGGCCGGAGAGGCCCGCCGCGCCCTTGGCCTCGTCGGGAGCCGGGAACTTCACCTTGGCCCGGTCCGCCTTGCTGAGCCAGCCCTCCTTGACCATGCCGTCCAGGACGTAGGACCAGCGGCCCGCCGCGCGCTGCTTGTTCTCCGGGTGCGTGGCGACGTCGTAGGCGTTGGGGGAGTTCAGGAGCGTCGCGAGGTAGGCGCCCTCGCCGACGGACAGCTCCTTCACGTTCTTGCCGTAGTACGCCTGGGCCGCAGCCTGCACGCCGTACGCGTTGCGGCCGAAGTAGCTGGTGTTCAGATAGCCGGAGAGGATCTCGTCCTTGCTCACCTCGCGGTCCAGCTTGATGGAGATGAAGAACTCCTTCACCTTGCGCGAGACGGTCTGCTCCTGGCCCAGGTAGTAGTTCTTCACGTACTGCTGGGTGATCGTGGAGCCGGACTGCTTGCCCTTGCCGGTGACGGTGTTCCAGGCCGCGCGGATCATCGCCTTCGGGTCGACCGCGGACTCGCCGTAGAAGTCGCGGTCCTCGGCGGCGAGCACGGCGCGCTGGACGTGCAGCGGGATCTGCTTGAGCGGCACCTTCTCGCGGTTCACCTCGCCGTCACGGGCGATCTCGGAGCCGTCGTCGTAGAGATAGACGTTGCTCTGCTTGGTCGCCGCGGCGTTCGCCGGCGGGATCTCGACCAGCATGTAGCCCGCCATGAAGGCGCCCACGCCCAGCAGGACCAGCAGGATGAAGCCGCCGAGGACCATGCGCCAGGTAGGGAAGATCCGCCGCCAGCCCTTGCGCTTGGGGCGCTTGGGCTTCTTGGCCTTGCCGGTCCCGGCGGGCTCGCCACCCTGCCCGCCTGGGTCCTGCTGCTGCGGCTCGTCGCTCATGTCTCGCGGAACTCCCGGTTAGCGTCGTACGTCCAGTACGCCTCGTACACCCCATTGCACACTGCCGCCGCAGGCGCGGCGCACCAGGGCACGCGCCCCGCCCCGAAAATGCCTGGCGCGAGCGGCCCACATCACACTACGATCCTGCGCTTTGGCCGATGAGGGGCGAGGCCCACTGTGAGAGGGATGCGTGTGCGCACAGGACGGTTCCGTTTGTACGCGGCCGTCGCCGAGGGAGGCTTCCGCAGATACGCCACCTACCGGATCGCGACCGCGGCAGGGGTCTTCACCAACACCGCCTTCGGGCTGATCCTCGCCTACACCTATATCGCGCTCTGGGACGAGCGGCCCGGCCTCGGCGGATACGACCAGGCGCAGGCGGTCACGTTCGTCTGGCTGGGGCAGGGGCTGCTCACGGTGATGGCGCTGATGGGCGGCGGCTTCGAGGGGGAGCTGATCGAGCGGATCCGCACCGGGGACATCGCCGTCGACCTGTACCGGCCGGCGGACCTCCAGGCGTGGTGGCTGGCGAGCGACCTGGGCCGGGCCCTGTTCCAGCTGCTCGGGCGCGGGATCGTGCCGATGGCGGTCGGCGCGCTCGTCTTCGACCTCGCGCTGCCCGCCGACCCGCTGCGCTGGCTGGCGTTCCTCCTCGCCGTGCTGCTGGGCGCGCTGGTCAGCTTCGGGCTGCGCTTCCTGGTGGCGCTCTGTGCGTTCTGGCTGCTCGACGGGGCGGGGATCACGCAGGTGGTGATGCTCGCGGGCACCTTCTTCTCGGGGATGCTGCTGCCGCTGAACGTCTTCCCCGGCGCGCTCGGCGACCTCGCCCGCGCGCTGCCGTGGTCGGCGCTGCTCCAGGTGCCCGCCGATGTCTTCCTGGGCACGCACACGGGCCTCGGCCTGCTGCGGGCGTACGCCTTCCAGCTCGGCTGGGCCGCGGCGCTGCTGACCGCCGGGCGGCTGCTCCAGGCGGCGGCGACGCGGCGGGTGGTGGTGCAGGGTGGCTGACCTGACGAAGACGCGAGCGGGGCAGGTAGGGCAGCCGGGGCGGGCGGGACCGGCGGGGCAGGCGGGCACCGGTCGGCTGGCGCAGGTGCGCTCCGGGCTGCGTGCCTACCGGCTGATCTCCGCGATGTGGATCCGCTCCCTCATGGCCTACCGGCTGTCCTTCGTGATGAGCGCGCTCGGCAACTTCGCGGTGACCGCCTTCGACTTCGCGGCGATCCTGCTGATGTTCTCCCAGGTGGACCGGCTCGGCGGCTACGCGCTCGCGGAGGTCGCCTTCCTGTACGGCGCCTCGTGCACCGCGTTCGGCCTCGCCGACCTGGCCCTCGGCTCCATGGACCGGCTCGGCAGGCGGGTGCGCGACGGCACGCTCGACACGCTCCTCGTGCGGCCCGCCCCGGTGCTCGCGCAGGTCGCCGCCGACCGGTTCGGGCTGCACAGGCTGGGGCGCCTCACGCAGGGCGCGCTGGTCCTCACGTACGCGCTGGTGGTCCTGGACATCGACTGGACGCCGCTGAAGGTGCTGATGGTGCCTTTGATGCTGGTCAGCGGGGCGGGCATCTTCGCGGCGGTGTTCATGGCGGGCGCGGCCTTCCAGTTCGTGGCGCAGGACGCGGCCGAGGTGCAGAACGCGTTCACGTACGGGGGGACCACGCTTCTCCAGTACCCGCCGACCGTCTTCGCCAAGGACCTGGTGCGCGGGGTCACCTTCGTCCTGCCGCTCGCCTTCGTGAACTGGCTGCCCGCCCTGTACGTCCTGGGGCGGCCCTACCCGCTCGACCTGCCGGTGTGGACGGCGTTCGCGCCGCCGCCGGTGGCCGTGGCGTGCCTCGCCCTCGCGGGTCTCGCCTGGCGCGCGGGCCTCCGTTCGTATCGCAGCACAGGGAGCTGAACCGCCGTGGAGACAGTGGGAACAACCGACCTCATCGAGCTGGAAGGCGTCGAGAAGGTCTTCGACGTACGCAAGAAGACGGGTTTCCTGCGGCGCGAGCGGCACCAGGTGCGGGCCGTCGACGGGATCTCCTTCACCGTGCCGCGCGGCGAGATGGTCGGCTACATCGGGCCGAACGGCGCGGGCAAGTCGACGACGATCAAGATGCTGACGGGGATCCTCACGCCGAGCGGGGGGCGGCTGCGGGTCGCGGGCATCGACCCGTCCCGCGAGCGGACGCGCCTCGCGCAGCGCATCGGTGTCGTCTTCGGACAGCGCACCACGCTCTGGTGGGACCTGCCGCTGATCGACTCCTACCGCCTGGTGCACCGGATGTACCGCATCCCGGACGCCCGCTTCCGCGAGAACCTGGACCGGTGCGTGGAACTCCTCGAACTGGGCGCCCTGTTGGACGTCCCCGTGCGCCAGCTCTCGCTCGGGCAGCGGATGCGCGGCGACATCGCGGCGGCGCTCCTGCACGACCCGGAGGTGCTGTACCTGGACGAGCCGACGATCGGCCTGGACGTCATCAGCAAGGCGAAGGTGCGGGGCTTCCTGCGGGACCTGAACACGCAGTCCGGTACGACGGTCCTGCTCACCACGCACGACCTCACCGACATCGAGCAGCTGTGTGAACGCGTGATGGTCATCGACCACGGACGGCTGATGTACGACGGCCCGCTCGCCGGGCTGCACGAGGTGGGCGAGAGCGAGCGCACCCTCGTCGTCGACCTGGAGCGTGAACTTCCGCCCATGGAGGTCGAGTCGGCGCGGGTGGTGAAGGTGGAGGGCCCGCGCCAGTGGCTCGCCTTCCCGGCCGCTCAGTCGGCGGCTCCGCTCGTCGCGCGGATCGCGGCGCGGTACCCGATGGCCGACCTGTCGGTCAGGGAGCCGGACATCGAGGCGGTCATCGCCAAGATGTACGCGGAGAAGACGACCTCGTAGGCTTCCTCCCATGAGTGACAGACTCCCCGAGTTGCGGGCATCCGACGCCGACCGAGAGCGGGTCGCGGAGGTGTTGCGGGACGCGATGGCCGAGGGCCGCCTCGACATGACGGAGTTCGAGGAGCGCCTCGACGCCGCGTACAAGGCCCGTACATACGGTGAGTTGGAGCCGCTCACCCGCGATCTGCCGGTGCACGGCGCCAAGGTGTCGATGGTGAAGCGGCCCGCGGGCGACGATCCCGCGGCCGTCGACTGGGCGGCGCGGATGGTGGACCACGAGCCCACGTCGGCCGGTGGCTTCGCCTTCTGGAGCGGCTTCAGCCGCAAGGGCGGCTGGACGATCGGGCGGCAGTTCACGGCGTTCGCGATGTGGGGCGGCGGCGAGATCGACCTGCGCGAGGCGTACTTCGCCGAGCGCGATGTGGAGATCCGCTGCTACACCATCATGGGCGGGCTCCAGGTGACCGTGCCGCCCGAGATGAACGTCGTGGTCAAGGGCTTCGGCATCATGGGCGGCTTCGACGACAGGGCGACCGGTGTGGGCACGCCCGGCTCGCCCCGCGTGGTCGTCAAGGGCTTCGCGCTGATGGGCGGCGTCGGCGTCGATCGCAAGCTGCGCAAGGCGGAGAAGCTGCGGCTGAAGGAGGAGAAGCTCAGGCTCAAGGAGGAGCGGCGCCGCGAGAAGCTGGAGCGCGGGCAGGGTGACTGAGCGCGGGCAGGGTGACTGAATCGTCCCTTGTTACACACCTGTGTCGATTCGCCCTGCAACGAACCCCGGACCCGCGCTGTCTAGCAGGTGGGATCCGACCCGTGGACACATGATGACGAGGGGCAGGCAGCAGTGGGGGACATACGCACACTTCGCAGGCGGGGAGCCGTGGCTCTGGGGATCACCGTGATGGTGGCCCCGCTCACGGTGGCACTCGGCACCGGCAGCGCGCAGGCCGCGTCGTGCACGACGCAGACCGGGCCGTATCAGAAGCAGGTCGAGAAGTTCCTCGGCCGCCCGGTGGACGGCAAGCAGTCACCGGCCGACTGCAAGGCCATCAAGGCGTTCCAGACCAAGCACAAGATCACCCCGAACGCCGGGTACGCGGGCAGCATCACCTGGGGCGTCATGGACCTGATGAACAAGCAGAAGGCGGTGGGCGACAACCCCAACAAGGCGGGCAAGTGCCCGACCGACAAGGGGCGCATCGCCTGCGTCGACCTGACGCTCCAGCTCAGCTGGATCCAGGACGGCAAGGACGTCAAGTACGGCCCGGTCCCGGTCCGCACCGGCCGCAACGGCCACGAGACCCGCACCGGACTGAAGAAGGTCTACTGGCGGGACATCGACCACGTGTCGAGCATCTACGACGTGCCGATGCCCTACAGCCAGTTCTTCGACGGCGGCCAGGCCTTCCACTCGGTCGGCATCAGCGTCTGGTCCCCGCCGGGCTCCCACGGCTGCGTCAACATGACGAAGAAGGACGCCGTGAAGTACTGGAACACGCTGCGCAAGGGCGACGACGTCTTCGTCTACGGCCGCAAGCCGGGCACCTGATCCCCGGCAGCCGCCCACCCCGTACGGACGCGGGGCGGGCGGCTGAGGCCTTGTCAGAGTTCGGCCGCCGCCGAGCCCTTCAGGTGCGAGAGGTTGAACGTCTCCGCCATCTTGCGGAACCCCGCGTCCGAGGGGTGCAGATGGTCCCCCGAGTCGTACTGCTCGCGCAGCTTGCGCGGGTCGTACGGGTCGCGCAGCGCGCGGTCGAAGTCGACGACCTCGTCGAAGACCTTCCCCGAGCGGATCTGCTCGTTCACCGACTGCCGCACCGATTCGAGCCCGGGGTCGTAGCCGCGGTGGCCGCCGAACGGCATCAGCGTGGCGCCGACGACCCGCAGCCCGCGCGTGTGCGCCTGGCGGGTCAGCTCGCGCAGGCCCTCGACGATGCGGTCCGGGTCGTTCTGATGCGGGTTGCGCAGGATGTCGTTGACGCCGAGGGCGATGACGACGGCCTTGACGCCCGTGCGGTTCAGGACGTCACGGTCGAAGCGGGAGAGGCCGCTCGGGTTCGCCGCGGGCTGCCCGCGTCCGTCGGAGAGGATGCGGTTGCCGCTGATGCCCTGGTTCACCACGCCGTAGCGCGGCGCGCCCGACTCGGTGCGCAGCCGGTCGGCGAGGACGTCGGTCCAGCGGCGGTTGGCGCCCATCGTGGAGGAGATGCCGTCGGTGATGGAGTCGCCGAAGACGACGACCGTGCCGTCGGTCTCGTTGCTCAGCACGTCCACCGCGGTCAGGTAGCGCCAGAACGGGCTCTGTTCGGTGTAGGCGTCACCGGCCGGGTCCTCGGTGCGGTCGCCCTCGGCGACGTAACTGATCTGGCGCGCGTGCGGGTGGTAGGTGACCGGCCCGGACGGGGTGGGTGAGTACGTCGTGACCAGCAGGTCGGCGTCGTGCGGGACGCGCAGGCGGGCGGCGTCGCTCATCACCTGGGCGCCCGGCGGGATCACCACCGAGGTGTTGCCGTTGAACGTGAGGCGGCGCAGCGTGCCGGGCGCGGCGGCCGGGGCGCTCGACGCGGAGGACAGCGCGATGGAGGCGTGCGTGATGCTCAGCGGCGTGGTTCCGTAGAGGTTCGACAGGGTGATGCGGGCGCTCTTGCCGCCGACGCTGGTGTGCACCACGTTGCGCAGGGAGCGGCCGGCGAAACCCTTGCGCTCGGTGCCCGGTTCGAACCCCGCGGGGGAGGCGGACCAGGAGCCGACCCAGGCGCCGGACGAGGCGGGATCGGCGGAGTTGCGGGGGCCGCGCGGACCCGCGCTGATGGTGTCCTGCGAGCCGTTGTCGGTGCCGGCGACTCCGACGTATATGGCGGCGGAAATCACCACTATGACCGCGATGACCGCGGCGAGAAGGGCATAACCGTGACGCTTGGTCATGCGGGCTCTTTCTCCTCGGGCAGGGGGAGCCCCGAGGCTCCGATGTGATCACCCCATGATGCGGCATGGGCCGTGAGGCGGCCGACACTGCCCCCCTCCGCTCTTATCGACGCCGGGAACTTGTCGTTCGTTCCAGGAGTAGTGAGGAAGGGACGGAGAACACAGGACGCGGGGACAATGCGGATCAGGACGAGGCGAACGGGCCAGGTGGAGTGAGTGCAGAGCGCAAACGCGGAGAAAATCCCCGAACCTGACAAGGGGCGCGAGCCGGGCGAGGGTACGCCGTTCGGGGCGGCCCCGGTGACTCCGGTGGCCCCCGGCGGCTTCACGTACAGCCCCGCCGACGAGGAGAAGCGGCGCGGCGTGCGCCGGATGAAGATCACGGCGACGGGCCTGCTTGTCTTCGTCGCTGTCGTCTACGTACTCGCGAAGTGGGCGCAGCACTCCGGCGCCGGCGCCTGGACGGGTTATGTCGCGGCCGCCGCGGAGGCCGGCATGGTCGGCGCGCTCGCCGACTGGTTCGCGGTGACGGCCCTCTTCCGTCACCCGCTCGGCCTGCCCATCCCGCACACGGCGATCATCCCGAACAAGAAGGACCAGCTCGGCGCGTCCCTCGGCGACTTCGTGGGGGAGAACTTCCTCTCCGCCGACGTCGTACGGGGCAGGCTGCACGCCGTCGGCATCGGCGCCCGCCTCGGCACCTGGCTGGCCCAGCCCGCGCACGCCGACCGCGTCACCGCCGAGCTGGCCACGGCGCTGCGCGGCGCCCTGACCGTGCTGCGCGACTCCGACGTGCAGGCCGTGGTCGGCGAGGCCATCACGCGCCGCGCCGACGCCCAGGAGATCGCGCCCGGTATCGGCAAGACGCTGGAGAAGATCGTCGCCGACGGCGGCCACCGCCGGGTCGTCGACCTGATCTGCGTACGCGCGCACGACTGGCTCGTCGAGCACGGCGACTCGGTGATGGACGCGGTGCAGGGCGGGGCGCCCGGCTGGACCCCGCGCTTCGTCGACAGGAAGGTCGGCGACCGCGTCTACAAGGAACTGCTGCGGTTCGTCACCGAGATGCGGGACATGCCCGAGCACCCCGCGCGCGGGGCCGTCGACCGCTTCCTCGCCGACTTCGCCGCCGACCTCCAGTCCGACTCGGACACGCGGGAGCGCGTGGAGCGCCTGAAGCGGGAGGTCCTCGGCCGCGGCGAGGTGCAGGATCTCATCGCCTCCGCCTGGTCGGCCGTACGTTCGATGATCGTGGCCGCCGCCGAGGACGAGCGCAGCGAGCTGCGGCTGCGCGTACGGGCCTCGCTGCTCTCGCTGGGCGCCCGGATGGCACAGGACGGCCGGCTCCAGCAGAAGGTGGACGGCTGGGTGGAGGGCGCGGCGGTGTACGTGGTGACGACCTACCGCGACGAGATCACCTCGCTGATCACGGACACGGTGGCGGGCTGGGACGCGGAGCACACCTCGAAGAAGATCGAGGCACACATCGGGCGGGACCTGCAGTTCATCCGGATCAACGGCACGGTGGTCGGCTCCCTGGCGGGGCTCGCTATCTATGCGGTGTCGCGGGTGTTCGTGGGGTAGGGGGTGGGCCGTCGGCAGGGGTGAGGCCGTCGGCGCGGCTCACC
>NZ_WMBF01000165.1:0-13403 GCF_019400875.1 Streptomyces anatolicus
GGACTGGCACAGGCGGCGCTGCGCGCGCACCGCCCGGCATTCATGGGCACCGCGGTGGCCGCGCTCTTCGCGGCCACCGTGGTGAGCGCGTCGACGATGATGCTCGGCACGACGAGCACCGAAAGCACCGCGGGGCTCTCCGCGTCGGCCCGTCGGCAGATCAGGGAGAACGGCGTCGGGGACATGGCGCTCGTCCTGTTGATCGGATCTATCTACATGTCGATATTCGTGGTCGTCTCGACCATGGGCACCGCCGTGGCGCAGCAGCACCGGGAGCTGGCGATGGTGCGTGCCATCGGCGCCAAGCCCCGCCAGATCCGCCGCGCGGTGGCCCTCCAGGCCCTCACCGCCTCCGTCCCTGCCGCCCTCGTCGGCTTCCTCCTCGGCGGTCTCGGCGCCCGCTGGTGGCACGCGGGCATGGTCTCCCACGGCCTGCTGCCCGCCGAGGCCGACTTCCGCTTCAGCTGGGTCGCGCTGCCGGTCTGCGTGGGCGTCGCCGTGGTGACGACGACGCTCGCCGCCTTCTTCTCGGCACTGCGCTTCTCCCTGCTGCGCCCGGCCCGCGCGCTCTCCGAGGCGGCGACCGGACGCAAGGGGCTCGGCATGCTGCGGGCGCCGCTCGGCGTGATCGCGGTCGCCGGGGCGTGCTTCGTCTCCGTGCTCCTCTCGGAGCAGCCCGCGGCCGAGGCGAGCGAGGGCGCCTTCCTCGTCCTCATCATGTTCTGCGTCGGCGCGGGGCTGCTCGGCCCGCGCCTGATCGGCCCGGCGGCCTGGCTGGTCTCGGCGCTGATCGGCCGCGTCGGCCCGAGCGCGCGGCTCGCGATGCTCAACGTCCGCTCGCAGCCCCGCCGCTTCTCCGCCGCGGTCGTCCCCCTCGTACTCGTCGTGGGCTTCGGCCTCACCAAGATCGGCATGCATACGACGGCCCAGCACCACACCGGCTCGGCGGGCAGCACCGGCGAGGTCTGGCTCGACTACGTGGGCACCGGGCTCTACGCGGGGTTCGCCGCGATCGCCGCTGCCAACACCCTCGCCATGATCTCCTTCGAGCGCCGCCGCGATGTGGCCCTGCTGCGGGTGGTGGGCAGCCAGCGCGCCCAGGTGCGGGCCATGGCGGCCTGGGAGGCGGTGGTCGTCGCCGGGACCGCGCTGCTGCTCGGCACCGCGATCGCGCTCGGCACGCTGGCCCCCATCCTCAGCACGGCCTTCGGCACCGCCCTGCCCCACCTGCCGTGGCCCGTACCGACCGGCGTCGCCACAGGCACGCTGCTCCTGACCCTGCTCGCCACCGGCCTCCCGGTCCGCGCGGTCATGCGCAGGCGCGCGATCGCGGTGGTCGGCGCAACGTAAACGGCCGGTCGCCCCGTCAGGGGCGCGGGGAACTGCGCGCCCAGTCACGACGCTCCCGCAGGTAGGCACCTGCGGCGAGGGACCCGCACCCCTCGGGAGGCTAGTGCGGCGCCCCCCGCCACCCGGACACCGGCAGCGCGAACTTGGCGACGAGGCGGTCGGTGAACGAGGCGTGGTGCAGCCGGGCGAGCCGCACCGGCACCGCGCCACGGCGGACCTCCACCCGCGCTCCCGAGGGCAGTTCGACGGTCCGCCGTCCGTCGCACCACAGCACCCCGTGCGGCGTGTGCGGCTGGACCTCGACGGCGAGCACCGAGTCCGGCGAGGTCACCAGCGGCTTGGCGAACAGGGCGTGCGCGCTGATCGGCACCATGAGCAGCGCCTCCACCTCGGGCCACACCACGGGCCCGCCCGCCGAGAACGCGTACGCCGTCGAACCGGTCGGTGTCGCGCAGACGATGCCGTCGCAGCCGAAGCCGGTGACCGGCCGCCCGTCGATCTCCAGAATGACCTCGAGCATCCGCTCGGGCGACACCTTCTGTACGGCGGCCTCGTTCAGCGCCCAGTCGCGGTGCACGATGTCGCCGTTGCGGTGCACGATGACGTCGATCGTCATCCGCTCCTCGACCTCGTACTCCTTGGTGACCACCCGGTCGACGACCTTGTCGAGGTCGTCGCGCTCGGCCTCCGCGAGGAAGCCCACGCGCCCGAGGTTCACGCCGAGCATGGGCACCCCGGAGGCCCGCGCGAAGTCGGCGCCCCGCAGCAGCGTCCCGTCGCCGCCGAGGACGACGATCAGCTCACAGTCGTCGATGCAGTCGGCGGTGGCCTCCCTGACCGTCTCGACCGCGGAGGGCAGCGGCAGGTCGGCGGCCTCGGCCTCCAGGACCCGTACGCCGATGCCGTTGCGCAGCAGCCCCTGGACGACGAGTTCGGCGCTGCGGATGGCCGCGGGCCGTCCGGTGTGCGCGAGCAGGAAGACGGTACGCGCATCGCTCTGGGTCACTCGGGTCTGGGTCAACGGGGCCCCTCCGCCACGGCACGGTCAACGTCCGCCGGGTCCAGCTCGTCGGCCCCGGCGCGCAGCCACAGAAAGTACTCGACATTCCCCGAGGGCCCCGGCAGCGGGCTCGCGGTCACCCCGCGCACCCCGAGACCGAGCCCCCACGCCTGACGTGCGACGCCGCGCACGGCGTCGGCCCGCAGCTCGGCGCTGCGCACGACACCGCCGCTGCCGAGCCGCTCCTTGCCGACCTCGAACTGCGGCTTGACCATGAGCACCAGGTCCGCGTCGGGGGCCGCGCACCGCACGAGGGCGGGCAGCACCAGGCCGAGCGGGATGAAGGAGAGGTCGCCGACGACGATGTCGACGGGCACGCCGTCGATCGCCTCCAGCGTCAACTCCCGTACGTTCGTACGGTCCTTCACGGTGACCCGGTCGTCGCTCTGCAGCGACCACGCGAGCTGGCCGTAGCCGACGTCGACGGCGACGACGTGCGCGGCGCCGGAGCGCAGCAGCACATCCGTGAAGCCGCCGGTGGACGCGCCCGCGTCCAGTGCGCGCCGCCCCTCGACGACAAGCCCCTCCGGCATGAACGCGGCGAGCGCGCCCGCGAGCTTGTGGCCGCCGCGCGAGACGTAGTCGGGGTCGCTCTCGTCCTGCGAGACCACGATCGGGGCGGCCGTCTCCACCTGTGTCGCGGCCTTGGTCGCGACGGTCTTGCCGACCGCGACCCGGCCGGCCGCGATCAGCTGGCTCGCGTGCTCGCGCGAGCGCGCGAGCTTCCTGCGCACCAGCTCGGCGTCGAGGCGGCGTCGTGCCACTCCTGCCACGTTCGGTTCAGCTCCTGTTGTCGTACGAGGATGAAGTCGCCGGCGTCCCGGAGGGCACCGGCGGGCCGGGGCGTTCGTCGAGCGCGGTCAGCGCGTCGCGCAGGCCCCGGTGTACATCCTCGTACACCTCGATGTGGCCGTCCGTGGCGAGGTGGTCCGCGTCGCCGAGCCGCGCCAGCCGCGAGTCCACGTCGGCGTTGCCGGTGGGCGTGCGCTCGACGCCGAGGGGCGCGGGGGCGGCGGGGTCGTACGACGGTTCGTCCACCGCGTACGACGGCTCGTCGGCCACGTACGACGGCTCCTCCGGAACCTGAAATTCCGGCTCCGGCTCCGCCGCCGCTCCCTCTTCGAGGCCCGCGTGAGAGTCGCTCATGGCACGACGCTACCCCGAAGCGCTGCGGTACCGTCGATCACGATGGCGACCATGGCGGAGTGCCGCACGGCACTCGACAGACTCTCGGACAATCTCGCGTCCGCCGACGGCGACGTGCGGGGCGCCGCTGCCCTGAACCGCTCGCTGAGCTGCCGCGTCACCGACCTCGACGTCACCTTCACCGGCCGTCTCGAAAACGGCCGGATCACGGTGCTCGACACCCAGCCCGGCCCGCCGCGCGAGAAGGCCGAGATCCGCCTCGCGATGACCGGCGACGACCTGGTCGCGATGGTGGCCGGCGAGCTGGACTTCGCCCGGGCCTGGACCTCCGGCCGGGTCAGGCTGGAGGCGGGCTTCCGGGATCTGCTGAAGCTCAGGTCGCTGCTTTAGCCAGGGTCCTGCGCCCGGCACGCGCCGCGGGGATCACCAGCGGCGTCCCGCTCTCCGGGTCGTCGATGATCTGGCACTGAATCCCGAACGTCTGCTCGACCAGCTCCGCCGTGACGATCTCGGCGGGCGCGCCCTCGGCGATCACCGCGCCGTCGCGCAGGGCGATGAGGTGCGTGGCGTAGCGCGCGGCGTGGTTCAGGTCGTGCAGGACGGCGACGAGGGTGCGGCCCTGCTTTTCGTGGAGTTCGGCGCACAGGTCGAGGACGTCGAGCTGGTGCTGGATGTCGAGGAACGTCGTCGGCTCGTCGAGCAGCAGCAGCGGGGTCTGCTGGGCGAGCGCCATCGCGATCCACACGCGCTGGCGCTGGCCGCCGGAGAGTTCGTCGACATAGCGATCGGCGAGTTCGCGTACACCCGTCGACTCCATCGACTCGTCGACGATCCGCTCGTCCTCGGCCGACCACTGCCGAAGGAGGCCCTGGTGGGGGTAGCGGCCGCGGGCGACCAGGTCGCCGACGGTGATGCCGTCGGGCGCGATGGACGACTGCGGCAGCAGGCCGAGCGTCTTGGCGACCTTCTTCGCGGGCATCGACTGGATGACGTTGCCGTCGAGCAGCACGCGACCGGCGGTCGGCTTGAGCATGCGGGACAGCGCGCGCAGGAGCGTGGACTTGCCGCAGGCGTTGGGCCCCACGATCACGGTGAAGGAGTTGTCGGGGATCTCGACGGACAGCTTCTCGGCGATGACGCGCTGGTCGTAGCCGAGGGTGACGTCGTCGGCGATGAGCCGGTTCACAGCAGCACGCTCCTGGTCGTGAGGGGTGACGAGTTCCTGGCGGGGCTTCTCGGCGGGCACCGGCGTCATATCCGTCCCGCCTTGCGCTGGGTGACGAGCAGCCACAGCAGATAGACACCGCCGAGCACACCGGTGACGACGCCGACCGGCAGCTGGTCCGCGCCGAAGGCCCGCTGCGAGGCGAGGTCCGCGACGATCAGCAGGGCGGCGCCCATGAACATCGCCGGCATGAGGTTGGGCCCCGGCGAGCGGGTGAGGCGCCGGGCGAGCTGCGGCGCGGTGAGCGCGACGAAGCTGACGGGGCCCGCGGCGGCGGTGGCGGCCGCGGTGAGCAGCACGGAGGCGAGGAGCAGCACGGCGCGGGTACGTTCGACGCGTACGCCGAGCGCGTTCGCGACATCGTCGCCCATCTCCAGCATCCGCAGCGGACGCCCGTACACGAGGACGAGCGGGACGAGGACGGCGCAGAGCACGAGCAGCGGCCAGACCTGCTCCCAGTCGCGGCCGTTGAGGGAGCCGGTCATCCAGACCACGGCCCGGGCGGCGTCGACGAAGTCCGCCTTGGTGAGCAGATAGCTGTTGACGGCCGTGATGAAGGCGGAGACGCCGATGCCGACGAGGACGAGCCGGTAGCCGTGCACACCGCGCTTCCAGGCGAGCAGATAGATCGCGGCACCGGTCACGAGCCCCCCGACGAGCGCGCCGCCCGCGACCTCGACCGCGCTGCCCTGGAAGAGGACGATCATGGTGAGTGCCCCGGCGGTCGAACCCTGGCCGAGGCCGAGCACGTCCGGGCTGCCCAGCGGATTGCGGGCGATGGACTGGAAGAGCGCGCCGCCCAGACCGAGCGCCGCGCCCACCAGGAGCCCGACGAGGACCCGCGGCAGCCGCAGGTCGTTGATGATGAACTCCTGCCCGGCGTCGCCCTCGCCGAGCAGCGTGCGGACGACGTCGGCGGCCGGGATCTCGAAGTCGCCGGTGCCGATCAGGACGACGCTCGCGGCGAGCGCGGCGACCAGGAGCAGGGTGACGACCGCGGTCGTGCGGACGTCGAGCCGGAAGGAGAGGCCGGCCCGGGTACGTATCGCCTTCACAGCTGGGCCAACTTCCGCCGTCGTACGAGAAAGATGAAGACGGGCGCGCCGATGACCGCGGTCACGATGCCCACTTGCAGCTCCGAGGGGCGCGCCACGACGCGTCCGACGACGTCCGCGCCGAGCAGCAGGACCGGCGAGAGGACGGCCGCGTACGGCAGGATCCAGCGCATGTCGGGCCCGGTGAAGGAGCGCACGATGTGCGGCACCATCAGGCCGACGAACACGATCGGCCCGCAGGCGGCGGTCGCGGCCCCGCACAGCAGGGTCGCCGCGGCCATCGACAGCGCGCGCGTACGCGTGAGATGGGCGCCGAGCGCGCGGGCGGTGTCGTCGCCCATGGCCATGGCGTTCAGCGGCCGGGCGAGGCCGAGCGCGAGCACGATGCCGACCGCGAGGAAGGGCAGCACCTGCTGGATGGTGTCCATGCTGGCGGAGGCGAGCGAACCGACCGTCCAGAACCGCATCTTGTTGAGCGCGGCCCCGTCCGTGATCATGACGGCCTGCACATAGCCGTAGAGCGCCGCGCTGATCGCGGTGCCGGCGAGCGCGAGCCGCACCGGCGTCGCGCCCCGCGCACCGCCCAGGATGTAGAGCAGTACGCCGACGAGCGCCGCCCCGAAGAAGGCGAACCACACATAGCCGCTCAGGGAGGTGACGCCGAAGAAGCTGAACGCGCTCACGACGGCGGCCGAGGCACCGAGGTTGATGCCGAGCAGACCCGGGTCGGCCAGCGGGTTGCGGGTGAGCGCCTGAAGGACCGCGCCGGAGAGGCCGAGCGCGATCCCGGCGAGCAGTCCGAGCAGGGTGCGTGAGAGCCGCTCCCCGACCACGACATCGGCGTACGTCCCGGAGTCGTGGAACAGCCCGTGCCAGACCTGGTCCATGGAGAGCGATTTGGCGCCGACCGCGATGCTCGCGAGGAAGACGAGCAGGAGGACGGCGACCGAGACGAGCAGCCCGATGCCGCGTATCGCGCGGCGTTCGGGAGGCGCGGGAGCGGTCTCCGCGCGGGGTTCTGGGGGACTGTCGACCAACACCAGGTTAGGTTAGCCTACCCTCGCAGCGGCCCAAGCCCTGCCTTCGCACTGTCCTTCGACGAGAGAAGCGCCACCATGCCCGCACCGCGTCGCTCCCCCACGCGTGCCCCCAACCGCCGGGACATACTCCTTGCGGGCGGCGGCCTCGGCCTCGGGGCCCTGCTCACCGCGTGCGGCGGCGACAGCGACGCCGCCACCACGAGCGGCAAGGGCGACAAGGGCGACAAGCCCTGGAGCTTCAAGGACGACCGCGGCAAGACCGTCACCACGGAGAAGCACCCGAAGAACATCGTCGCCTTCGTCAGCACGGCGGCCGCCCTGCACGACTACGGCATCGAGTGCAAGGGCATCTTCGGCCCCTCCAAGCCCGTGAACGGCAAGCCGAGCCCGCAGTCGGGCGACCTCGACCTCTCCAAGCTGACCAGTCTCGGCAACGAGTGGGGCCAGTTCAACATCGAGAAGTACGCGGCTCTCAGCCCCGACCTCCTCATCAGCAACATGTTCCCGCCGCCCAACCTCTGGTTCATCCCCGAGGAGAGCGGCAAGAAGATCGCCTCGCTCGCCCCCACCGTCGGCATCAACGGCGCCCGCGTCTCCCTGCGCGAACCCCTCAAGCGCTACACCGAACTCGCCGCCTCCCTCGGCGCCGACCTGGAGTCCGAGAAGGTGCGGGCGGCCAAGGCCCGCTTCCAGAGGGCCGAACGGACCCTGCGCAAGGCCGCCGAGGCCAACCGCGGCCTCAAGGTCATGGCGACGACGGGCGACGCCGACCAGATGTACGTCGCCGTCCCCGACGCCTACTGCGACCTCCACTACTTCAAGGACCTCGGCATCGAGTTCGTCGAGGGCAAGAAGAGCGACGAGTGGGGCTTCTGGGAGTTCCTCAGCTGGGAGAACGCCGACAAGTACCACGCCGACCTGATCATGCTCGACAACCGCACGACCGCACTGCCCCCCGAAGAGCTGGCGAAGAAACCCACCTGGGCCGAGCTCCCCGCCGTCAAGGCCGGCCAGACCGTCCCCTGGTCGATGGAGGAGCGCTACAGCTACGCCGGCTACGCCCCTGTCATTGAGCGGCTCGCCGCCGCCGTCGAGAAGTCGAAGAGGCTCAAGCGATGACCGATTCCCCCTACCGGTACTTCGACGTCGAGGTCCTGCGCACCGAGCACCTCACCCCCGCCATGATCCGCGTGACCTTCGGCGGCGCCGACCTCGCGCGGATGGCGTCGGGCGGCCGGGACCAGCGCGTCAAGATCTTCCTGCCGCACCCGGGCCAGGACGCCCCGGTCATGCCGGACACCACCACCGGCGACACCGCCGACTGGTACGCGGCATGGTGCGGTCTCGACCCGTCGGTGCGCGGCATCATGCGCACGTACACGACCCGCGAACTGCGCCGCGACCCCGACGAACTCGTCATCGACTTCGCCGTCCACTGCCCGCGGCCCTCGCCCGCCGACGGCCCCGCCACCAGCTGGGCGCGGACCGCCCGGCCCGGCGCCCGCATCGGCGTGCTCGCCCCGGTCGAGGAGGAGAACTCCGCGTACGACTTCCGGCCGCCGCAGGACACCGACTGGCTGCTCCTGACCGCCGACGAGTCGGCGCTCCCTGCCGTCGCGGGCATCCTGGAAACGCTGCCGCCCGCCCTGCCGACGCGCGTCTGGATCGAGGTCCACGACCTGGCCGACCGCCAGCCCCTGCCCACCAAGGCCGACGCCGAGATCCACTGGCTCACGCGGGAAGGCGCCACCACGGACGCGATCCGCGCGGCGGACCTCCCCGAGGGCACGCCGTACGCCTGGATCGCGGGCGAGTCCGCGACCGTCAAGGCCATCCGCCGCCACCTCGTCAACGACCGCGCCTTCGACCGCAAGCGGGTGTCGTTCTCCGGCTACTGGCGCAAGAACACCACCACGGACGAACTGATAGACCGCGGCGAGAACCCGTGAACACCCCGTACGGGATACCCCTCACCGCTCACTGACCGACGACGCCCCGCACCAGCGGGGACATACGCGAGAACCCCGAGCCCCGCTCGGGGCCCCCGCCCTGCCTACAGCCCGAGCCGCGCGAGCGCCTTGCCCGCGTCCAGCGCGCAACTGCCGGCGCCCGCGTCCGTCCACGCCGCCGCGCACAGCGCCCGCAGGCCGTCCATGGGCTCGCCCTCGCCGTCCAGCGCCAGCTCGTCACCGCGCACCGACGCAGTCCAGCCGCCGCACCCGAAGCCGCCCTCCACCGGGGCGACTTCGGGCTGCCCCGCGAGCATGCCCCGCAGATCCGCGTCCACATACGTCGGCCGGTGCTCCGGCCGCGCCGCGAGCAGCTGCGCGCCGTCCGTGACGCCCGTCAGCACCAGCAGCGAGTCCACCTCGCCGTGGAACGCGCCCTCGATATCCGTGTCGAGACGGTCCCCCACGACCAACGGCCGCTCGGCGCCCGTCCGCAGAATCGTCTCCCGGTGCATCGGCGGCAGCGGCTTGCCCGCCACCCTCGGCTCGGCGCCCGTCGCGATGCGGACGACCTCGACGGCCGCGCCATTGCCCGGCGCGATGCCCCGCGCACCCGGAATCGTCAGGTCCGTGTTGGACGCGAACCACGGCACACCCCGCGCGATCGCGTAACAGGCCTCGGCGAAACGCCCCCACGCCAGATCCGGCCCGCCATACCCCTGCACGACCGCCACCGGATCGTCGTCGGCCGACTCGACCGGCTCAAGCCCCCGCTCCCGCAGCGCGACCCGCAGACCCTCACCGCCGATCACCAACACCCGTGCCCCCGCGGGCACTTCCTCGCTCACCAGGCGGGCGACGGCCTGCGCCGAGGTGATGACGTCCGACGCCCCGGTCGCGATCCCCAGCTCCGTCAGATGCTCCGCCACCGCGTCCGGCGTCCGCAGCGCGTTGTTCGTCACGTACGCGAGGTGCATCCCGCCCTCGCGCGCCGTCCCCAGCGATTCGACGGCGTGCGCGATGGCGTGACCGCCCGCGTACACCACCCCGTCCAGATCGAGAAGCGCCGTGTCATACGCCTCGCTCAGCGCCCGGCTGCTGCCATCGGGCCGCGTCCTGACGCCCTCGCCCGCCCCGTGAACTGCGGTCTGGCTCATTACACATCGCTCCTCGCTCGATCCCACTCCCCCGATCATCGCTTATGCCACTGACACACATACGATGCCCCAATGAACACAGCGGGTCACACGGACGCAGCCGGCCTCGACCTGATCCCGTTCCGGGGCGTGCGCTACGTCCCCGAACAGATCGGCAGTCTTGCCGCGGTGACGTCACCTCCGTACGACGTGGTCGTACGCCCCGACGGCCTGCTCCACCTGGAGTCCGCCGACCCGCACAACATCGTCCGTCTGATCCTGCCGCAGGCGACCACCCCGGCCGCCCGCAACCAACAGGCCGCCGACACCCTGCACACCTGGCTCAGCGAAGGCATCCTCGCGCCCGACGACAAGCCGAGCCTGTACGTCTACGAACAGCAGGACAGCGAGATCATCCAGCGCGGCCTCATCGGCGCGCTCCGCCTCTCCGAAGCCCACGACGGCATCGTCCTGCCCCACGAGGGCGTCATGCCGCACGTCGTCGAGGACCGCGCGGCCCTGATGCGGGCGACCGCCGCCAACCTCGAACCGCTCCTGCTGACCTACCGCACGGACAGCGAGGCCGAAGCCACCGGAGCGACGGCCCTCATAGAACGCACGGCCGAGCGCGAACCGCTCCTCTCGACGACCACCGAGGACGGCTTCCACCACCGCCTGTGGTCCGTCACGGACCCCGCGGAGATCGCCGAGATCCAGTCAGATCTCGCCGCCCACCAGGCACTGATCGCCGACGGCCACCACCGCTGGGCGACGAACCTGCGGCTGCGCGCCGAACACCCCTCGCCGAGCGCGTGGGACTACGGCCTCGTACTCCTGGTGGACACCGCCCGCTACCCCCTGCGCGTCCGCGCCATCCACCGCTACCTCCACCGGCTGCCGGTCTCCGACGCGCTCGCCGCCCTCGGCGGCTCCTTCCGCGTACGCACCGTCGAGGGCCCCCTAGACCAGGCGCTCGACGCCCTCGCCGAGGCCGCCACCAAGGGCAACGCCTTCGTCCTCGCGGGCGACGGCGCCTTCCACCTCATCGACCACCCCTCGCCCGACCTCCTCGCGGACACGATCCCCGGCGACCGCCCCGAGGCCTGGCGCACCCTGGACGCGACGGTCCTGCACGCCACCCTGCTCGACCACGTCTGGCGGATCCCGGACGCCCCGGAACACATCGCGTACATCCACGACACGGCGGCGACGGTCGAGAAGGCCGAGCGCGACGGCGGCACGGCCGTCCTGATGCATCCGGTACGCGAAGAGGTAGTCCGCGACCTGGCCCGCCAGGGCGTCACGATGCCCCGCAAGTCGACATCGTTCGGCCCCAAGCCCGCCACCGGCCTGGTCCTGCGCGCTCTCGCCTTCTGACCAACGGCCCCCTCTCGGGCATACGAAAACGGGCGGGACCCCCCTAAGGGAATCCCGCCCGTTTTCACTGCCCCGTCCGGCTGACTACCCGGAGTCTTTACTCCTCGTCGTCCGCCGACGCGTCCGGAGCGGTCTCCGGGGCCGCCGTGGGAGCCTCGTCGGCCTCGTCGTCACCGAGGGCGTCGACGAACTCGACGCCTTCCAGCTCGGCGAGGCGGTCCGACGCGTCGGTGCTGCCGTCCTTGTCGGACTCGACGACCTTCGCGAACCACTCCCGCGCCTCGTCCTCGCGACCGGCCGCAAGCAGCGCGTCGGCGTACGCGTAGCGCAGGCGCGCGGTCCAGGGCTGCGCGGAGTTCGAGGCCAGCTCGGGGCTCTGCAGGGTGACGATGGCCGCGTCGATCTGGTCCATGTCACGGCGGGCCCCGGCGGCGACGAGCCGCATCTCGACCTGCCCCGCCTTGTCGAGCTTGTGCACCTCGGGCGCACCGGCCATGTCCAGCGCCTTCTCGGGCCGGCCGAGGCCGCGCTCGCAGTCCGCCATGACGGGCCACAGCTCGACGCTGCCGGTCATCCGCCGCGCGGCCCGGAACTCGGCGAGCGCCTCGCTGTACTTCTGGTTCGCGTACGCGGCGAAACCCGCCGCCTCACGCACGGCGGCGACCCTGGAGGCAAGCCGCAGAGCGATCTTCGAGTAGGCGTACGCCTGCTCGGGGTCCTCGTCGATGAGCTTGGCGACCATCACCAGGTTCTTGGCGACGTCCTCGGCGAGCCCCTTCGGAAGGCTCTGCAGCTCCTGCTGTACGTCCTTGTCGATCTCGTGCCCGGTGACGTCCTCCGGGATGGGCAGCCGCCTGATGGGCTCGCGGTCACGGTCCCGGTCGTCACGCCCACCGCGGTACCCACCGCGGTCGCCGTCACGGTCGTCCCTCCCACGGAAGCCACCGGGGCGCCCGCCGCCCCGGCTGTCGTCCCGACGCGGCCCACGGGGGCCACGGTCGTCGCGCCCGCGGTCATCGCGTCCACGGAAGCCGCCGCCACCGCGGTTGTCGCCCCCACGGTTGTCGTCACGCCCACGGAAGCCACCACGGTCGTCCCGACGGTCATCACGCCGCTCATCGCGACGGGGCGCGCTGGACCGGTCATCGCGACGGAACCCGCCACGATCGCCACCACGGTCATTGTCGCGACGGTCATCACGCCGGTCGTCCCGACGGTCGTCACGGCGGAAGGCGGGCCGGTCGCCGTCACGGCGGAACCCACGGTCGCGGTCCGACGGGCGATCGTCACGACGGGGGCCACTCGGCCGGTCGTCGCGGCGAGGTCCACCAGTGGGGCGGTCATCGCGACGGAAGGGCGGACGCGCCCCACGATCCCGGTCACCTTCACGGCGATCGTCGCGGCGGTCATCGCGCCCGCGATAGCCGCCACCGCGGTTGTCGCCCCCACGGTTGTCGTCCCGGCGGTCGTCGCGCCGGAAGCCGCCGCGGTCGTTGTCCCGCCGTGGAGCCCCGCGGTATCCGCCCCGGTCGCCACCGTCCCGGCCGCGCTGGTCGCGCCCCGGTCGCTCGTCGGGAGAGTTGGTGGACATGGGTGACTCCTAGTCTTCGGTACCGCAGTCATTCTCGCGCAGCCGGGGTGCCGGCGCGCTTCGACAAAAACAAAAGGACCCCTGGTCCCAGCGTGAACGCTGGGACCAGGGGTCCTCCAAAGTTTGTTCGGCGGCGTCCTACTCTCCCACAGGGTCCCCCCTGCAGTACCATCGGCGCTTTGAGGCTTAGCTTCCGGGTTCGGAATGTAACCGGGCGTTTCCCTCACGCTATGACCACCGAAACCCTATGAAATATCCCGCTGTAGAGCAGGATCTCAAACAGGGCAGCGAACAAGCACACTTTTCAATTTGATAGTGACGCTGTTCAGCCGACACAACTGTTCGTTGTTTCAGAACCAACACAGTGGACGCGAGCAACTGAGGACAAGCCCTCGGCCTATTAGTACCAGTCACCTCCACCCGTTACCGGGCTTCCAGATCTGGCCTATCAACCCAGTCGTCTACTGGGAGCCT
>NZ_WMBF01000166.1:0-13273 GCF_019400875.1 Streptomyces anatolicus
GGGCCGGATCGAGTGGGCGTCGCCGCCCGCTCCTTCGGCGGGGCGAGGGCACGTCCCCTGGGTAGGGCCCGTCCCCTCGGTAGGGCCCGTCCCCTTGGTAGGGCACGGGCATCCGCGCGTCGAAGGCGACTTCCTCAACGGGTGAGGGGTGGGCCAGAGCGCGGATGCGGACGCGCCCGTCGCCCAGGTACAGCAGCCGGTCCTCACCCAGCCAGCAGGGCGGGGCCGCCGCCAAGTCCTCCCCGGCCGCGACGACGTCACCGTCGACCAGCAACGTCGCGCGGTCGGGAGGCAGGGAGGGCGCATCACCGGCACCGGCCAGGTGCAGATAGGCGACCCGGCCCGCGGGAGAGACCGAGGGGCACAGCAGGCGGCCGGAAGCCACCGTGCGCAGCACGCGCGCCGGACCGCCGTCGACCGGCACGCGGACCAGAGCCTGACCGCCGTCCGTGCCCCCGCTCTGGGTGTGGGCGGCGCGGACACACACCAGGGAGCGGCCGTCCGGCAACCAGGCGGCCTCAAGGTCCTCGAAGGGGCCCTCGGTCAGCCGCCGGGGCCGGGGATCGTCCACGTCAAGGACGCACAGGCCCAGGGAGCCGCCGGTCACCGGGTCGCCGCCGCGCTCGGAGGAGAACGCGAGGCGGGTGCCGTCGGGGGACCAGGCGACCCAGCGGTCGTCCCACGGGCCGGAGGTCAACTGCCGCAGGCCGGTGCCGTCGGGGCGCATCAGCCACAGGTGGAAGGCGCCTCCCCGGTAGCCGCACAGCGCTACCGCCCCACCGTCGGGGGAGAGCGCCGGGGCGGTCGCCTCCAGGTCCCAGTCCGTCAGCCGGACGGCGGGCCCGCCCCGCCGGGGCACCCGCCACAGCACCCCCTGCGCCTCGACGATCAGGAGGTGACCGTCACCGGTGACCGAGCCGCCGGTGACCTCCCGGTAGCGCAGCACGCGCTTCCCACCACCCGGACCACTCGGACCACCCGGACCACCCGGGCCGGCGGCCTTCGCGGGCGGAGCGCTCACCGGCACCGCGGTCGCTGTCAGCCCCGCGACGGAGGAGAGCAGGAAGCCGCGGCGGCTGACGGATGCGAAGTCCAATGCGGACCCCTTCCCGAGGGCGGGCTCCAGGAGGCCCGCTGTGGAATCGCGCGCTCGGTCGTGGCCGCGCCAGTCAAAGAATGGCAGCGATAAGTCGCCCCAGGGGCCCCGCCTCGCGCAACAGCCGCCCCCCGGCAGTAAATTGAGCGGCGACGCCCGGCAGGCACGTCCTGTCGGCGGGGAGTCGGGGGAATCGGGGGAGGCAAGGATGCAGGGCACGGTCCTGGACGGCCGGTACACGCTCGTGGAGCGGATCGGCGCGGGCGGTATGGGCGAGGTGTGGCGCGCCGAGGACGAACGGCTGCGGCGGCACGTCGCCGTCAAGGTCCTCAGCACGCCTCGCGGGACGACACCGGCCGAGGCGGAACGCTTCCTCGCCATGTTCGTGCGGGAGGCGCGGGCCGCCGCGGCGCTCGACAGCTCGTACATCGTGCCGGTCTTCGACCACGGGTCGGCCGACGGCGTGCCGTACCTGGTGATGCCGCTGCTGACCGGCCGTACCGTAGGGGAATTGGTCCCGGAGACGGGACGCCTGGCGCCCGAGTGGATCGCCGTCGTCTCCGCGCAGGTCTGCCGGGCCCTGGCCGCCGCGCACCGGGCGGGCATCGTCCACCGGGACATCAAACCGGCGAACGTGATGGTCACGGACGAGGGCACGGTCAAGGTCCTCGACTTCGGCATCGCCAAGTTCCTCGACGCCACCACCACGGCCGGATATCTGACGGGCACGACCGACGCGCCCGTCGGCACCCTGCGGTACATGGCGCCGGAGCGCTTCACGCGCGGCGCGGACGACGGCCGCTGCGACGTGTACTCGCTGGGCTGCATGGTGCACGAACTCCTCACCGGTACGCCGCCGTTCGACGCGGACTCCGTCGCCGCGCTGATGCATGGCCATGTGTACGAGACCCCGGATCCGCCGTCGGTACGCCACCCCGGGCTCGCCCCCGGGTGGGACGCGCTCGTCGGCCGCATGCTGGCCAAGCGGCCCGGCGACCGGCCGGACGCGCAGGAGGCGGGCGACGCCCTGGAGGCCCTGAGCACGCGGGACGCACCGGCACCGGCCTCCCAGGCCCCGCCCGCGCCCGACGCTCCCGCGACCTCCTACTCCCTGGCACCACCACTTCCCCCGAAGCCGCAGACCCCGCCACCGCAGACCCCGCCACCGCAGACCCTGCCGTCCCAGATCCCGCCACCACCGGCCCCGGCACCGGCCCCCCTCGGCGTCTTCGGCAGCCCCGCGCCGCCGCCCCGCAGGTCGCGGGCGAAGGTCTGGGGCGTGAGCGCGGTCGTGGCAGTGGCCGCGGGCGCCCTCGTGACGACCCTCGCCGTGTTCGACCCGTTCGGGGGCGACTCCGAAGGAGGCAAGGGCGGCTCCGCGGGCCAGGCAGAAGGCGGCTCCCGCGGCGACAACGTCATCCAGGGCGACAAGGTGACGCACTCCGCGACCCAGAACCTCACCGTGGGCACCGCGGCCGACTCCAAGGGCCCCGCACCGGCCGTCAGGGGCGCGCGCAAGGGCGGCCGGATCACCGTTCTCGAACAGAACGAGTTCTCCTCGCTCGACCCCGGCCTGGTGTGGCCCGGCGGCCCCGAACATCAGCTCGCCCGGCTCGTGCACCGCGGGCTGACCACGTTCAAGACCGGTGAAGGCGGAGCGGTGAAGGTCGTCGGCGACCTCGCCGAGGACGCCGGCCGGACGACGAACGGCCGTGACTGGACGTTCAAGCTCAAGAGCGGGCTCACCTACAACGACGGCAAGCCCGTGCGCTCCCGGGACTTCCGGTACGCCATCGAGCGCACCTTCGCGCCGGAGCTGGCCGGCGGCGACCCGACGCTGCGCACCTTCCTCTACGGCCCCAAGGGCGCCGCCGCCAAGTCCGCGAAGAAGAGCGCGATCGAGACACCCGACGACCGCACGATCGTCTTCCATCTCGCCGGCGTCCACCGCGACTTCAACGTCGTCCTCGCGGGACCGTCGGGAGCGCCCCTCCCGGAGGGGACCAAGGCCGGCAGCCCGGGCAGTCCCAAGGCGCCGCCCTCCACCGGCCCGTACCAGATCAACGACCCCGCCGACCCCAAGAACCTCACCCTCACCCGCAACCCCCGCTGGCGCGCGGACACCGACCCGGTGCGCAGCGCCCACCCCGACAGCTACCGCATCCAGGGCGGCGTGCAACTACAGGAGATCCGGCACCGCATCGGCTCGGCCGCCGACGGCGAGGCGTTCATGACCTTCTCCGGCACCGATGACCCCGCCGCCATCCAGGGAGGGCCCGCGGGCCGCGCGAAATCCGTCAAGTCCGCTGCCTGGCACGCGCAGTCGTACGTCATCAACACCGAGCGGGTGAAGGACCTCAACGTACGCAAGGCCATCGCCGCCGCCCTGCCCCGCGACGACATCCTCAAGGCGAGCGGCGGGCAAGGACGCCTGATCCCGCACCTGATGCCGCCGGGAGTCCCCGGAAGCCCCGGTTTCGACCTCCCCTCCCCGCGCGACCGAGGCGATTCCACCGAGGCCCGGAAGTTCCTCCTGAAAGCGGACGAGATGGGATACCGCCTCACCCTCGCCCACCCGGCCACCACGACCGACAAGCACCGCGCGGAGGCCGTCGAGGCGGGACTGGAGAGGGCCGGGTTCGAGGTGACGCTCAAGCAGTTGTCCGTCGCCACCTTCTGGAGCGACGCGGCGAGGGGCAAGTACGACATGTTCCGCATGGCCGTCGGCGGCGGTCTGCCCACCGCCTCCAACTACCTGCCCGACTACTTCGACGGACGCCACGCCCCAGGGAAGTCGAGCAATTACAGCCGGCTCGACGACAAGAAGGTGAACGAGGCGATCGACGCCGCGTACGCCGCGGCGGACCTCAAGGAAGTGGGCAAGCGGTGGGCCGAGGTGAACCGCCTGGTGATGGAGGAGGCGGCCGTCGTCCCGGTGTACGTCCCTGAGCGCACCTACCTGTACTCACCATCGCTGCGCGGCCTCCAGGTCGACATGGCCGGGCTCTCGCCGGTCAACGCGTACGTACGCCGCTGAGTGCCGCGTGCCGAGTGGACCCGCCGCGCCCGGCCGTGAGGCGCGTGAGGCGTGTGAGGCGCCCCGTCGCCGGTTCGGAGAGATGATGGGACGGTGGGAGCCAGCGGAGAGGGTGCCGGGTGAGTACGTCCGATGCGTTCCGGGCCGAGGTCGGCGGGGCGGCGGACGCGGGCCCGGCGGTCTCCGGCGGGCTGCTCGACGTGCTGAGCCTGGCCGCGGTGGTCCTTGACGACCGAGGGCAGATCGTGCTGTGGAGCCCGCAGGCCGAAGAACTGTTCGGTTACTCCGCCGAGGAGGCGCTGGGGCACTTCGCCGGCCGGCTGCTGGTCGACGAGCGGCACCTGGACCTGGTCATCGACCTGTTCACCCGAGTGATGGAGAGCGGGCAGGGCTGGGCGGGCGGCTTCCCGGTCAGGCACAAGGACGGCAGCACACGCCTGGTCGAGTTCCGCAACATGCGGTTGCAGGCCGACACGGGGAGCCGTTACGCGCTGGGCATCGCCACCGACCAGGCGACGCTGCGCCGCGTGGAGCGGGACCTGGCGCTCTCCCTGCGGCTGATCTCCCAGTCGCCGATCGGGCTGGGGGTCATGGACACCGAGCTGCGGTTCGTGCTGGTCAATCCGGCGCTCGCGGGCATGACCGGCAGCCCCGCCCAGGACCGCACCGGGCCCGCCGGGGGCCAGACACCACCGTTTCTGCGGGGAGAGGCCGTCCAGGCGCTGATGCGCGAGGTGCTGGCCACGGGCGTGCCGGTGCTCGACCGGTTCATGACCGGGGACACCCTGGACTTCATGGCCGGGGACGCCCTGGACGCCTCTGAGCGGGAGCACGCCTGGTCGGTCTCGTTCTACCGGCTGGGGGACCCCGCCGGGCGGGTGCTCGGCCTCGCCGTCTCCGTGGTGGACGTCACCGAGCAGCACCGGGCGGCCGCCGACGCCGCCCGGGCACGGCGCCGCCTGGCACTGGTCGCCGACGCCTCGGTGCGGATCGGCACCACCCTCGATCTGGGGCAGACGGCCCGGGAACTGGCCGGGGTGTGCGTGCCCGAGGTCGCCGACCTGGTCACGGTGGACATACTCGACAGCGTCCTCCAGGGCCTGCGCACCCCCGGGGTGCCGACCGGATCGGCGCGCTTTCGCGCCCTGGCGGTCGTGTCCGCGTACCCCACCGAGGCCGCGCGGGCCCCGGACCCCGTCGGCGAATTCGTCGAGTACGCCGCCGACCGCCTGGTCACCCGCTGCGTCAACACCGGCCGCCCCGTCGTACGGGCCAAGGTGACCGGCCAGGACATGCGCCGCATCGCCCGCAACGACGAATCGGCCGCGGTGCTCGCCGAGGCGGGGGTCCACTCGTACGTCGTGCTGCCGCTGGTCGCCCGCGGTGAGGTGATCGGCGCGCTCGGCCTGATGCGGGCCCGCAATCCGGCGCCGTTCGACGAGGACGACGTCACGCTGGCCGGGGAGCTGGCCGCCCGCGCGGCCGTGTGCATCGACAACGCGCGCTGGTTCCAGAGCCAGCGCCATGCCGCGCTCGCCCTCCAGCGCAACCTGCTGCCGGACCGGCCCGCGCACCGCCCCGGCCTCGGCATCGCCCACCGTTACGAGCCGGCCGGCGCCACCAGCGAGGTGGGCGGCGACTGGTTCGACGTCATCCCTCTTCCGGCCGACAAGACCGCCCTGATCATCGGCGATGTCATGGGCAGCGGCATCGACGCCGCCGCCACCATGGGCCAGCTGCGCACCGCCACCCGGACCCTTGCCCAGCTCGACCTCGATCCCGCCCAGGTCCTCGGCCATCTCGACCAGGGGACCGCCGGCATGGACCACACGTTCACCACCTGCGTGTACGCGGTGTACGACCCGCACGGTCAGCGGTGCCGCATCTCGGTGGCCGGGCATCTGCCACCGGTCCTCATGCGGCCGGGCCGCCCGCCGGAACTGCTCGACCTGCCCACCGGCGCCCCGCTCGGGGTCGGCGGGGTGCCCTTCCACACCACCGTCCTCGACCTGGGCCCGGACGATCAGCTGGTGCTGTACACCGACGGCCTGGTGGAGACCCGCGACCAGCCCCTCGACGAGCGCTTCCGCTACCTGCTGTCCCTGCTCGCCGACGCCCCGCACGACCTGGAGGAGACCTGCGACCTCCTGCTGCGCGAGCTGCGCCACCCCGGCGACCACGACGACGTGGCCCTCCTGATCGCCCGCGGAACCGCCTGCTGATCACCGTTCACTTCGGGCGGCGCTGGGGAGAGGCGCGGCGCTGGGCGATGAGGCGTACGAGCCGTGGGACGGCCGTCCCGGCCAGGAAGGCGGCGAGCGGCAGGGCGGCGGTCAGCCAGGGGTTGGGGAGCGGCCGGTAGGTGGCGGCGCCGTCCTTGATCTCGATGAAGCCGCGGGGCCGGGCCCTGAGCCCGCCGGCCCCGCCGACCTGGAGGCCCCCACTGGCATCGGCTCCGTCGGACGAGACGGGGGTGGGGCCGAGGCCGAAGCCGCAACCGACCTCGGCGACGGGAATGACGGTGACGCCCTCGGCCGTGACGGCGTCCCCGAAGACGACCGCCCCTGCGGCCCGCTCGCCGATCTCCTCGGCCAGTCGCTCCAACGCGGTTTCATCCGGGGCGGTCACGGGGTCTCCTCGGGCAGGTGGATGGTGGCCAACTCCAAGCCTAGCCCGGCGACTTGAGTCTCCCGTAAAGGGTGACGGGAGAGTAGACCGCATGAACACCCTCCGCTCCATCGGCGAACTCGCCCGGCGTACCGGGCTCTCGGTCAAGACCATCAGGTTCTACTCGGACACCGGCATCGTGGCGCTCGCTGGCCGAGCTGTTCCAGGATCCCGGCTTCCGCTCCAGCGTGCGCGCCATGGCGCGGAACCTGGCCGCACACCTGGAGATCATGGACGACCCCCGCCGTGACCGGTATCTGCGGCTCCTCGCGGTCGTCAACGGATGGCCCGCCCCGGAGAGCCCGGCGCCGGTACTCCACTGGGCGGTCGAGGCCTTGCGTACCCGGCAACTGTGAGGCGCGAGACGGAGGCGGATCGTTCCCTCTTCCCCGTACGGGTGATACGGGGCGTATCGGCTGGTGGGGCTGGGGAGTCACGGAACGGCTCGGCATGAAGCGCCGGGCCGCCGGCAACACCGCCGAAGCGAAGGAGATGTCACATGCGTCGTACCGCCGCCGTCGTCCTCGGGGCCGTCGCTCTGCTGGGGGTCCTCGCCGTGCCCGCCGGCGCCGTCCCGGACCCGGTCGCGACCGTCGACTGCGCGGTGCAGGACGTCACGGCGCTCGTCGACCCGGCGTCCCTGGGGGTCCCCACCGAGATCCCGCTCACTGGCTGCCTCGCGCCGTGATCTGAACTGCCCCGCTTCGTCGGGCACTTGAGCGGCCGCCCGGGGGGACGGCCCCCGCTCAAGTGCCCGACGGGCGGGACTGCTGAGGAGGCGCGGATGGTGGCACCGCCGGTCAGCCCCAGCGGTAGCCGTCCCCGAAGTTGAGCGTGTGCTCCAGCACGTCCTCCATCGGGTCGTCGATCTGACCGGTGTGGATCAGCGCGACCACGGGTCCGTTGTGCGAGTTCTTCTCATGCGTCTCGTCGGCGTGAGCCGTGCCGGAGCACAGCACCGCCGGCGCGGCCGCCACGGCCGTGACCAGCACCCAACGGGACACCGTCTGCACCCAACCACCGTTCACAGCAGCCTCCTTGGACCCATGTGCGGAGGGCCGCCTGCCGCGGCCCGCTCACCGGGTGTAACCCCGCCGCGCCCGAGAAGTCACCGACCATCATACGAACGGGTCGTAGGACGCCCCGTCACCCCTTTGGATCAGGAAGGCAGTTTGTATGCAGCGCAACCGTCGTGTCGTCAGCGCCACCCTGCTGGGCCTCCTCGCCTTAACCCTCGCCGTGGGGGCCGCCCCGGCCTCGGCGGCGGAGCGGAAGCCGCCGAGCCCCATCCCGGTGCCCGCCATCGATACGCTGATCAGCGAAGGGATCACGGTCGAGGGCCCCCTCATCAACGGCGTGGTCCTTCCTCACCTGTTGTGACGTCGGGTGAGTAGCCGGGCGGGAAGCCGGTCCAGCGCAGTTCCACGGGCAGGTGCCGCATGTCGTTGTAGAAGACCAGGGAGGCGGGGCGCCCCGGCGCGTAACGGATGACGGTCAGTGCGGCGTTGCCGTGGTCGAGGCCGAGCCAGCGCCACGCGGGAGCGTCCAGGGCGTCCCGGACGAGCCAGCCGATCAGGAAGTTGTGCGTGACGACCAGCTCATGGCGCGGCTCGTCCCCGGGCACCGGACCGGTGAACCGCGCCAGGGCCTCGCGGGCCAGCGCGGGCCCGCCCTCGCGCTCTTCCGCGGGGAACCGCGCCAGACGCTCAAGCGTGGCATCGGCGCTGTCCGCGGGCAGTTCCTCCCTGAGCGGCATGTGCGGGATGTAGTCCCCCGCGGCCGCCGACTCGCGCACGGGCACCCCGTCGAGCCGCTCCCCGACCAGCCGCGCGGTCTGCGCGGCCCGGGGGAGCGGCCCGTGGTGCACGGCGGAGAGCGGCACGCCCCGCAGCCGCTCCCCGAGCAGCACGGCCTGGCGGCGCCCGTCTTCCGTCAGCCCGCTCTCGTCGGGCGTGGCCTCCCCGTGCCGGGCCAGGTAGAGGTAGCGCGCCGCGCCGGAGGTCACGCCTGGGTGCCCTCGTCCTCCAAGTTGCCCTCGGTCTCCAGGTAGGCCTGCCGCAGCGCTTCCAGCACCGCCGGGTCCGGCTTGGCCCACATGCCGCGCGACTCCGCCTCCAGGAGGCGTTCCGCGATGCCGTGCAGCGCCCAGGGGTTGGCCTCCTGGAGGAACTGACGGTTCGTCGGGTCCAGTACGTACGTCTCCGTGAGCTTGTCGTACATCCAGTCGGCGACGACGCCCGTCGTGGCGTCGTACCCGAACAAGTAGTCCACGGTCGCGGCGAGTTCGAACGCGCCCTTGTAGCCGTGGCGGCGCATCGCCTCGATCCACTTGGGGTTGACCACCCGCGCGCGGAAGACCCGCGAGGTCTCCTCGACCAGCGTCCGCGTGCGGACCGTCTCGGGCCGCGTCGAGTCGCCGATGTAGGCCTCCGGCGCCGTGCCGCGCAGGGCGCGGACCGTCGCGACCATGCCGCCGTGGTACTGGAAGTAGTCGTCGGAGTCCGCGATGTCGTGCTCACGGGTGTCGGTGTTCTTCGCCGCCACCGCGATGCGCTTGTACGCCGTCTCCATCTCGGCACGCGCCGGACGCCCTTCGAGCCCCCGGCCGTACGCGTAACCGCCCCACACCGTGTAGACCTCGGCGAGGTCCGCGTCGGTGCGCCAGTCGCGGGAGTCGATGAGCTGGAGCAGGCCCGCGCCGTACGCCCCCGGGCGGGAGCCGAAGATGCGGGTGGTGGCCCGGCGCTCGTCGCCGTGCTCGGCCAGGTCGGCCTGGGCGTGGGCGCGTACGTAGTTCTGGTCGGCGGGCTCGTCGAGCGAGGCGGCGAGGCGTACCGCGTCGTCGAGCAGGCCGATCGTGTGCGGGAACGCGTCACGGAAGAAGCCCGAGATGCGCAGCGTCACGTCGATGCGCGGGCGGCCCAACTCCTCGTAGGGGATGGCCTCCAGGCCCGTCACGCGGCGCGACGCGTCGTCCCAGACGGGGCGGACGCCGAGCAGCGCCATGGCCTCGGCGACGTCGTCGCCCGCCGTGCGCATCGCGCTCGTGCCCCACAGCGACAGGCCCACGGAGGTGGGGTAGTCGCCGTTGTCGGTCCGGTACCGCTCGATGAGCGAGTCGGCCAGGGCCTCGCCGGTCTCCCACGCGAGGCGGGAGGGGACGGCCTTGGGGTCGACCGAGTAGAAGTTGCGGCCGGTCGGCAGGACGTTGACGAGGCCGCGCAAGGGGGAGCCGGAGGGGCCCGCCGGAACGAAGCGGCCCTCCAACGCCCGTACGGCGTTGTCCAGTTCGGCCGTAGTGCCCTCCAGGCGGGGGACGACCTCGCGGGCCGCGAACTCCAGGATGGCGGCGACCTGCTCGCCCTGGTCGCGGGGGACGGCGGCGAGGTCCCAGTCGGCGTCGTCCATCGCCTGGACCAGCGCGCGCGCCTTGTCCTCGGCCTCGTCGGCGCTCACGCGCGTCGCCGCGGACTCGTCCAGACCAAGGGCCTCGCGCAGACCGGGCAGCGCGGAGGTGCCGCCCCAGATCTGGCGGGCGCGCAGGATCGCGAGGACGAGGTTGACGCGGTCGCCGCCCGCGGGGGCGGTGCCGAGTACGTGCAGACCGTCACGGATCTGCATGTCCTTGATCTCGCAGAGCCAGCCGTCGACGTGCAGCAGGAAGTCGTCGAAGCCGTCGTCGTCCGGACGGTCCTCCAGGCCCAGGTCGTGGTCGAGCTTCGCGGCCTGGATGAGCGTCCAGATCTGCGCGCGGATCGCGGGCAGCTTCGCCGGGTCCATCGAGCTGATCTGCGCGTACTCGTCGAGGAGTTGTTCCAGGCGCGCGATGTCGCCGTAGGAGTCGGCGCGGGCCATCGGCGGCACGAGGTGGTCGATGAGCGTGGCGTGCACACGGCGCTTGGCCTGCGTGCCCTCACCCGGGTCGTTGACGAGGAACGGGTAGATGAGCGGCAGGTCGCCGAGCGCCGCGTCCGGGCCACAGGCGGCGGACAGGCCCGCGTTCTTGCCCGGCAGCCACTCCAGGTTGCCGTGCTTGCCGAGGTGGACCATGGCGTCCGCGCCGAAACCGCCCTCCTCCGTAGAGGACGCGATCCAGCGGTACGCCGCCAAGTAGTGGTGCGAGGGCGGCAGATCGGGGTCGTGGTAGATCGCGATGGGGTTCTCGCCGAAGCCGCGCGGCGGCTGGATGAGGATGAGCAGATTGCCGCGCCGCAGGGCGGCAAGGACGATGTCGCCCTCCGGGTCGCCGCCGTTGCCCACCCGCGAGCGGTCCAGGAACATCTCGCCGGGCGGCGGCCCCCAGTGCTGCTCCACCGAGTCCCGCAGCTCCTGCGGCAGCGTCGCGTACCACCGCTTGTAGGCGGCGGCCGGGATGCGGACGGGGTTGGCGGCCAGCTGCTCCTCGGTGAGCCATTCCTGGTCGTGGCCGCCCGCGTCGATCAGCGCGCGGATCAGCTCGTCGCCGTCACCGGAGACGAGACCGGGGATGTCGGCCTCGGGGCCGAAGTCGTAGCCCTCACCGATGAGCCTGCGAAGGAGCGCCACGGCGGACGCGGGGGTGTCGAGGCCGACCGCGTTGCCGATCCGCGAGTGCTTGGTCGGGTAGGCGGAGAGCACGAGTGCGAGGCGCTTGTCGGCGGCCGGGATGTGCTTCAGACGCGCGTGGCGTACGGCGATGCCGGCGACCCGGGCCGCGCGCTCGGCATCGGCGACGTACGCCGGGAGCCCGTCCTCGTCGATCTCCTTGAACGAGAACGGCACGGTGATGAGCCGCCCGTCGAACTCCGGCACCGCGATCTGGCTCGCGGCGTCCAGCGGCGAGACGCCCTCGTCGTTCTCCTCCCAGGCCGAGCGCGACCCGGTCAGGCAGAGCGCCTGGAGGATCGGCACGTCGAGACCGGTCAGCGCGCCCGCGTCCCACGACTCGTCGTCACCGCCCGCGGAGGCCTCGGCGGGCTTGGTGCCGCCCGCGGCGAGGACGGTGGTCACGATGGCGTCGGCCGGGCGCAGCGCGTCGATCAGCTCGGGCTCGGGGGCGCGCAGCGAGGCCACGTACAGCGGCAGCGGACGGGCGCCCGCGTCCTCGATGGCGCGGCACAGGTCGTCGATGAACGCGGTGTTGCCGCTCATGTGGTGGGCGCGGTAGTAGAGCACCGCGACCGTCGGGCCGTCGATGTCGCGCGCGGTGCGCTCCAGCGGGCCCCAGGACGGCGCGGGCGCCGGCGGGTCGAAGCCGTGGCCGGTGAGCAGCACGGTGTCGGAGAGGAAGCGGGCCAGCTGCTCCAGGTTCGCGGGGCCGCCGTGCGCGAGGTAGGCGTGCGCCTCGGCGGCGATGCCCACGGGCACGGTCGAGGACGCCATGAGCTGGGCGTCGGGAGCCTGTTCACCGGTGAGCACGACCACCGGCAGACCGCTGGCGGTGAGCTGGTCCAGGCCGTCCTGCCAGGCGCGTACGCCACCGAGGAGGCGTACGACGACGAGGTCGGCGCCCTCCAGGAGCGAGGGCAGCTCGGCGAGGTCCAGGCGGGACGGGTTGGCGAACCGGTAGTCGACCGGACCCCCCGCCGCGCGGGCGCTGAGCAGGTCGGTGTCGGAGGTCGACAGCAGCAGAAGCATGCGTGCGCAGGCCTTCCTCGGGGTGTCCGCGCCCCGGGTGGTCGTATGGACGGCAGGAGTTCCTGGCTCGCCCCACCTCGGTGGGGTTCACAGTGGCGGGACCGCGCCGGATTCGCACCGGGCTTCCTCCCTCGGGTCCTGGTGGACCCACGCCGTCGCTGGCGTCGGCGAACCTGGCGGCCCGCCGCCTGCATAGTAAGTCCTGCCCACCGGTCGCGGGGCGGCCACCTGCCAGGACGGGCCGTCTCGGGAGGCGACCGCCCGGATCCGCGTGGGTATGCTCGCCGCCATGCCGCCCAGCCGAGCAACCTCCATGAACCCGGGCGAATCCCCCATACGTGACCGGATACGCGACCGGGGTGACGCCTGCCCCGGCGCCCTCCGCCTGCACCGCGCGGACGACGGCGCGCTGGCCCGACTCCGCCTGCCCGCAGGTCTCTTGACGTCCCGTCAGGCATCGGTACTGGCCGACGCGGCGGAGCGTCTCGCGGACGGGTACCTCAGCGTCACCTCACGCGGCAACGTCGAGCTGCGCGGCCTCGACGAGAACTGCGGCGCGGAACTCTCCGCGCTGCTCGCGGAGGCGGGCCTGCTGCCCTCCGCACCCCACGAGCGGGTCCGGAACATCGTGGCGTCCCCCCTGGCAGGCCTCGACGGACTCGGCCACGCCGACGTGCAGTTGTGGGCCCGTGAGCTGGACGGACTCCTGTGTGCGGAGGCCTGGACGACAGCGCTTTCCGGCCGCTTCCTGTTCGCCCTGGACGACGGCCGCGGGGATGTGGCGGGCCTCGGCGGCGATGTGACCTTGATCGCAGAATCGGGCGGGGTGGCGGGTGCTGGCGGGGCGCCTGGGGCGG
>NZ_WMBF01000866.1:0-893 GCF_019400875.1 Streptomyces anatolicus
GCCGCACCCCGAGCCCGCGGCCACCGCAGCAGCCCCCGAGTCTCCCGCGGAGCAGTACCGCATCCCCGCCTACCCCGCCGCCGAGCGTGCCGTCCGTGCCCTCTCCGAAGCCGTCAAGTACGCGCAGTGGCGCCGCGAGGCAGCCGAACCGGGCAAGGTCCACGAGTACGACGACATCGACGAGAGCGGCGCCGCCGAGCGCATCGCCGAGCTGCTCGCCAAGGACGACGACCCCCGCGGCGCCACCCTCGCCCCCGACGACGCCCACGAACTTCTCGGGCGGTACGGCATCCGCGTACGAGAGGCCCTGCCCGCGCCCGACCCGGACGCGGCAGCCGAAGCCGCCCGCACGCTCGGCTACCCCGTGGCCCTGAAGACCACGGCCCCGCACCTGCGCCACCGCGCCGACCTCGGCGGAGTGCGGCTCGACCTCGCCGACGAAGAGCAACTGCGTCGGGCCTATCAAGAGTTGATCGACACCTTCGGCAAGCCCGCCGAGCTGCGGCCCGTCGTCCAGGGCATGGCGCCACGCGGCGTGGACACCGTCGTGCGCGCCGTCATCGACCCGGCGGCCGGCGCGGTGCTCTCCTTCGGCCTCGCGGGCGCCGCCTCCGAACTGCTCGGGGACACCGCCCACCGCCTCATCCCGGTCACCGACCGCGAGGCGTCCTCCCTGATCCGATCCATCCGGACCGCGCCGCTCCTGTTCGGCTGGCGGGGCTCGGCCCCCGTGGACACCCCGGCCCTCGAAGAGCTGCTCCAGCGGGTCTCCCGGCTCGTCGACGACCACCCCGAGGTCGCGGGCGTCTCCCTGGAGCCCGTGGTCGTCGCCCGGCGCGGCCTCTCCGTGCTCGGCGCCTCCGTCCGCCTCGCGCCCCCGCCCGCCCGCGACG
>NZ_WMBF01000167.1:0-13180 GCF_019400875.1 Streptomyces anatolicus
GTCAGGGACGCGGCGAGGAGAAGGGTGCGTACGCGCACGAGGGCTCCGGGGAGTGGGAGAGCGGGCCCGCACTCGGGCCCGGGCGGAAGGGGAGGGCGGGCCCGCACTCGGAAGCGCGGGCCCGGCTTGGAGAGGGGCGGGAGACGTCAGTCGGCGAAGTTGGTGCCGAGGCGGGGCGTGCCCGAGCCGGAGATGCCCACGGTCGAGGTGTAGACGCCGGACGTGCCCGAGAGCGTGCCGTCCGCCTTGGAGTCCAGGAGGTAGAAGGCGCCGTTGGAGCCGTTCTCGCCGTACGCGCCGATCGCGAGGTCGCCGCGGCCGTCGTCGTTCAGGTCGTCGACGTGGACCTCCGAGCCGAAGAAGTCGTTCTTCTCGTCGGCGTTCGGGACGCCCGGGGTGTTCTGGCTCAGCAGCACCGAGTTCTTGGTGGAGAGGCCGGAACCGTCCGCGGCGCCGTAGATGACCGTGACGGAGCCCGCGTTACTGACGCCGTCCAGGTTCTCGCCGGGGGTGCCCACGACCAGGTCGAGGTGGCCGTCGCCGTTGATGTCCCCGAGGTCCAGCTCGGTGCCGAACGCGTCGCCGGTCTCGCCGCTGCCGGGCACGCCCTCGGACTCCTGGGTGATGACCTGGCTGCCGCCGTACGGGCCGGTGGACTTGCCCTTCACGACGTACACGGTGCCGCCCTTGTGCGCGCCGGAGATGCCGTCGTCCCAGGTCAGGCCGATGATGATGTCGCCGTAGCCGTCGCTGTCCGTGTCGCCCACGTCGGTGATGACGCCGCCGGGAAGCCGCTGTACACCGGTCGTCGTGACGCCGTTCGCGCTGCCGGGCAGCCAGAGGTTCGCGTTCTCGCCCCCGGCGACGGAGTAGCCGTCGACGATCAGGTCGTCCTTGCCGTCGCCGTTGACGTCACCGGAGTGCAGGTTGAACGGGCCCGCGTCTTCGCCGCTCTGGATGGGCGGGGTGACGGTGTAGTGGCGGCCGGTGCCGCCGGCGCGGGTGAAGCCGCCCTCGTACACGTCGATGGTGGCCGTGCCGGAGCGGGCTCCGATGGCGAGGTCGTCCTTGCCGTCGCCGTCGAAGTCGCCCGCCTGGAGGGGCCCGCCGAAGTAGTCGTGCTTGGTGGGTCGCGGGTCCTTCACCGTGGTGCCGCCGGAGAGGCCGTTCTTCGAGCCCCACAGGATCTGCACGGTGCCGCCGTCGACGTCCGAGCCGACGTCCTCGCCGAACGCGGCTACCGCGAGGTCGTCGTACCCGTCGCGGTTGAAGTCGCCGTACGCGGTGTCGGCGCCGAAGCTGTCGCCCTTCTCGGCGTCGCCGGGCACGCCCGCGCTGTTCTGGCTATACGTGGTGTGGTGCCGTTCGGCGCCGCCGTAGGTCACGGTGACCTGGCCGGCCTCGGCCTTCCCGCCGACGTACGCGCTCGGGGCGGAGGTGGCGAGGTCCGCGACGCCGTCGCCGTTGAAGTCGGCTTCGTCCGGCTGTGTGGCGGGGGCCGGCGCGGCGGTGGCGGTGGTCGCCGTGGCGGTGAGCAGTCCACCGGAGAGCGCGGCAGCGACGGCCGTCGCCGCGGCGAGGCGTATGCGTCCGGGTCTGTTGGCGGTGGTGCGCTTGTGCTGGGCCATGCGGTTCTCCTGCGGCATGCGGGGATGGGGCGTTCACCGGGCGTTGGCCTCGGTGTCACGCCGTGGTCGGCGAAGGGGAGACCGCCGGGTGGCCTCAAGGGTTGTACGGGACACGTGAGTTGGAGACAGAGAACGCCGGACGGGCTGGGAAGATCCAGCCCGTCCGGCGTTTGAGGACGAACTCGGCGAAGCCGGTGATTTACCGGCCAACCGAAGACACCGCCCAAGGCCTACCGGCCAAGCACCGTCCCGTAGGCCACGCTGCCCGAAAGCCCCAGCTTGCCCGGCGTCACCGAGGTGACCGGCGGGTTCGGGCCGTCCTTGGGAGCCGCGGCGTACCAGACGCCGCCCTTGCCGTCCTCGCCCGGCGCGCCCACCGCGATGTCCGGGTAGGTGTCGCCGTTGTAGTCACCGGTGGTGACGGCCGCGCCGAGCCTGTCGCCGGCCTCCGCGTTGCCCGCCACGCCCGTGGAGTTCTGGGTGAAGGAGGGGCCGACGAGGTGCTCGCCGGTGCCGAGCGCGGCGAGGACCCAGTACGAACCGGCCTTCTCCGCGGTGCCCACGGCCTCGGTGTCGGCGCCGACGATCAGCTCGTCGATGCCGTCCTTGTCGACGTTGGCGGAGGCCAGGTGCGCGCCGAAGTTGTCGTCGGCCTCCGCGGTGCCGCCGACCTGCGGGCTGTCCTGCGTGGTGCAGGAGAAGCCGCCGTGGCCGAGGGCGCCGCCCTTCTTGCCGAAGACGGTGAGGACGGCGCCGCCGAGGCGGTCCTCGCAGGCGGTGCTCTCCCACTCGGGGTTGGGCTGGACGTTGCCGATGGCGAGGTCGTCGGTGCCGTCGCCGTCGAAGTCACCTGCGGCCAGGGCGGAGCTGGTGGTGTCGCCGGTGGACCACGTCGTCTTCCACGCGCCGGACGCCCGGCTCAGCACCTGGGTGCCGCTGATCTCCATGCCGTCGTACGCCAGGGCGATGTCGTCGCCGCCGTCGCCGTCGAAGTCACCGCTGGTCACGACGGTCGGCCCGGCGAAGTGCCAGCCCTGGATGCGGGAGAGCGTGGCGGGCGAGCCCGCGGTGAACGGGCCGGGCCGCATCGCGAGCGAACTGGTCTCGTCGAAGTGGGTGTTGAGGGCGATGTCGTTGTCGCCGTCCCTGTCGAAGTCGCCGGTGGTGAGCACCGCCCCGTAGCCGCGGGCTTCGCCGTTTCCTGAGGCCGCGGTGAAGCCGCCCTTGAAGCCGCTCGCGGAGCCCCACACGATCGTGACGGTGCCCGCGTCCAGGGCGGCGTCGATGTCCTCGCCGGGGGCGCCGACGACCAGGTCCGCGTAACCGTCGCCGTTCATGTCGTTCGAGTCGACGGCCTTGCCGAACTTGTCGCCCGCCTCGGCGGTGCCGGGCACGCCCGTGGTGGCCTGGCTGACCGTGGCCGAGCCGTGCTTGCCGAGGCCGGAGGCGCCGCCCCAGACGACGTTGACGTATCCGGCACCGGCCTTGCCGCCGACCGTCGCGCCGGGCACGCCGACCGCGAGGTCCGCGTAGCCGTCGCCGTTGTAGTCGGCCCGGAGCTGGGAGGAGGGGGCGGCCGATGCGCTGCCCGCCGTCAGGCCCGTGAGGGCGAGGGCCGTGGCGGCGCAGAGGGCGCCCGCCGCGATGAGCCTGTTCCGCGCGGGCTTCCGCACGTGCTGAGTCACTGAGATGTCTCCAACTGGGTTAAGGGGAAAGCGAGTTACCCGGCAAGCGGTAAAGGTCAGCGCAGGGTGTGTCCGAAGCCCGCGTCCACGCCCCCGACGCCGAAGTCCCTGCCGTTGAAGGAGGTCGCGTAGGACGAGGTCAGGCCGGTCGCCGTGCCGCGCAGGGACCACACGGCGCCGACGTCCCGGGTCGTGTCGATGTCCTCGCCGGTGGCGCCGGTGGCCAGGTCCGCCTTGCCGTTCTTGTTGATGTCCTTGAGGCGTACGGACGTACCGAAGTGGTCACCCGGCTCCGCGACGCCCGGCACGCCCGAGGTCTCCTGGTGCCAGGACTTGCCGGAGGTGAACGCGCCCCGGGAGGACTTCAGGAGCGTCACGCCACCCGCGCCCGCGACCCCGCCGACGGTCTCGCCGGGCGCGCCCACCGCGAGGTCGGCCAGGCCGTCGCCGGTCACATCGCCCGCGGAGACGGAGGCGCCGAAGCCGTCGCCGCTCTCGTCGGTGCCGGGCACGCCCGCGCTGTCCTGGTGGTACGTCGTCGGGGCGCCGAACTTCCGGTCGCCGCCGAGCCGTACGGTGACCGAACCGCCCTTGCCGGCGCGGGAGTCGCGCGAGTTGCCGGTGATCAGGTCCGCGTAGCCGTCGCCGTTGACGTCACCGGCGGTGGCCGCGTCGCGGGTGGCGGTGGGGTCGTCGCCCTCGCCGAGGATCTCGGCCTGGTAGCCGTAGTCGCCCGCGCCGCCGTTCATGTGGGCGGTCCAGGCGCCGCCGTCCGCGCGCTCGCCGTACAGGACGAGGCTGATGCCGTCCGCCTGCTTGAAGTTCCCTGCGACCATGCCGTCGAGGCGGGTGCCCTCGGGGATGAAGTCGACCTCCAGGCCGAGCGGGCGCTCGAATTCGTTGCCGTCGCTGTAGTACCACCAGTTGTCGCCGCTGACCACGGCGAGCTGTTGGCTTCCGTCGCCGTCGAAGTCGGTCCAGACGGTGGCCTCGCCGAAGCGGCCCGCGGTGTCGGCGGGGGAGTTGACGACGCGACCGCCCTGGTGGAAGCCGTTCTTGCCGCCCCAGATGAGGGTGACGGCGCCGGACGGCCTGCCGTCGACCTTCTCGCCGGGGGCGCCGACGACGAGGTCGGCGTAGCCGTCGCGGTTCACGTCGCCCGTGGTGACGTTCTCGCCGAACTCGTCCTCGGGCTCGGTCACGCCGGGCACCTGGCGGGAGTTCTGGGTGAGGGTCGTCGCCCGGTTGGCGGCGAGCCCGGACGCCGAACCGAAGGTGACGGTCACGGAGTTGGTGCGTGGTGAGCCGATAGCGAGGTCGCGGTAGCCGTCGCCGTTGAAGTCGTCCTTCAGCACGGAGGCGGCACTCGCCGGGCCGGCCAGCGGCAACGTCAGCCCCGCGGCGGCGAGGGCCGCGACGGTGGCGGTGACGGCCAGGTTTCTTGCGCGCACGTGGTAACTCCCGGAACTGGGGGGACTCTGGGTGGAGCTGGGCTTCCGGGTGTGTGACTCGTGAGGTGTACGAAGGGTTGTGCGAAGGGAAAGGCACGGTGTCCTCGCCGAGCCGCTTGCGGCAGGCGAAGGCCGGCCCCGCACGCGAAAAGGCCGGCCCCGCCTAAAGAGGGCGGAACCGGCCTTTCTCCGTACCAGGATGCCTACTTGACCGGCTCCGGCTCCGGCGTGTCCACCGACTCCTCGTCACCCGCCGGATCGGCGGGCGTCTTCACGGAGTCGAGCAGCAGCTGTGCCACGTCGACGACCTGGAGCGATTCCTTCGCCTGGCCGTCGTTCTTCTTGCCGTTGACCGAGTCGGTGAGCATGACCAGGCAGAACGGGCACGCGGTGGAGACGATGTCGGGGTTGAGGGAGAGCGCCTCGTCGACCCGCTCCGTGTTGATCCGCTTGCCGATCCGCTCCTCCATCCACATCCTGGCACCACCGGCGCCGCAGCAGAAGCCGCGCTCCTTGTGGCGGTGCATCTCCTGCTGGCGCAGGCCCGGGACGGCGGACATGATCTCGCGCGGGGGCGTGTAGACCTTGTTGTGACGGCCCAGGTAGCAGGGGTCGTGGTACGTGATCAGACCCTCGACCGGCGTCACCGGGATCAGCTTGCCCTCGTCGATCAGGTGCTGGAGCAGCTGCGTGTGGTGGATGACCTCGAACTCGCCGCCCAGCTGGGGGTACTCGTTCGCGATGGTGTTGAAGCAGTGCGGACAGGTGGCGACGATCTTCTTCGCGGACTTCGGCTTCTTCGTCGCCGGGTCCTCGTCGTCCTCGCCGTACGCCATGTTCAGCATCGCGACGTTCTCCTGGCCGAGCTGCTGGAACAGCGGCTCGTTGCCCAGGCGCCGGGCGGAGTCACCGGTGCACTTCTCGTCGCCGCCCATGATCGCGAACTTGACGCCCGCGATGTGCAGCAGCTCGGCGAAGGCCTTGGTGGTCTTCTTGGCCCGGTCCTCGAGGGCACCCGCGCAGCCGACCCAGTAGAGGTAGTCGACCTCGGTGAGGTCCTCCACGTCCTTGCCGACGATCGGGACCTCGAAGTCGACCTCCTTGGTCCACTCCACGCGCTGCTTCTTGGCGAGCCCCCAGGGGTTGCCCTTCTTCTCCAGGTTCTTGAGCATCGTGCCCGCCTCGGACGGGAACGCGCTCTCGATCATCACCTGGTAGCGGCGCATGTCGACGATGTGGTCGATGTGCTCGATGTCGACCGGGCACTGCTCGACGCAGGCGCCGCAGGTGGTGCAGGACCACAGGACGTCCGGGTCGATGACGCCGTTTTCTTCGAGGGTGCCGATCAGCGGCCGCTCGGCCTCCGCGAGGGCGGCGGCGGGGACATCGGCGAGCTGCTCGGCCGACGCCTTCTCCTCGCCCTCCATGGTCTTGCCGCCGCCCGCGAGCAGGTACGGCGCCTTGGCGTGCGCGTGGTCGCGCAGCGACATGATCAGGAGCTTGGGGGAGAGCGGCTTGCCCGTGTTCCAGGCGGGGCACTGCGACTGGCAGCGGCCGCACTCCGTACACGTGGAGAAGTCCAGCAGACCCTTCCAGGAGAACTGCTCGACCTGGGAGACGCCGAAGGTGTCGTCCTCGCCCGGGTCCTCCCAGTCGATGGCCTTGCCGCCGCTGGTCATCGGCTGCAGCTCGCCGAGGGTGGTGGAGCCGTCCGCGTCCCGCTTGAACCAGATGTTCGGGAAGGCTAGGAAGCGGTGCCAGGCCACGCCCATGTCGGTCTTCAGGGAGACCGTGATCATCCAGATGAACGAGGTCGCGATCTTCACGCCCGCGAAGAAGTACGTGAGGTTCTGGAGCGTGGAGACGTCCAGGTCCTGGAGCGCCGAGACCAGCGGGTACGAGATGAAGAACGAGGCCTCGTAGCTGTCCACGTGGTGCTGGGCGCCCTCAAGGGCGTGCAGCATGAAGATGCAGACGCCGACGATGAGGATGACGGTCTCGACGAAGTACGCCTGGCCGGTGTTCGATCCGGCGAAGCGGGACTTGCGGCCGGGCTTGCCGGGCCGGTTCAGCTGCCGGATGACGATCAGCGTCACGATGCCGAGCACGGTCATCGTGCCGAGGAACTCGACGAAGACGTTGTACGGCGCCCACTCGCCGATGATCGGCAGCATCCAGTCGGCCTTGAAGAGCTGGCCGATGGCGTTGACGATCGTCAGCAGCAGCGAGAAGAACCCCACCGCTACGAACCAGTGCGCGACACCGACGATGCCCCACCGGTTCATGCGCGTATGGCCGAGGAACTCCTTGACCACGGTGAACGTGCGCTGGATGGGGTAGTCGGTCCGGGTTCCGGCGGGCACGGGCTGGCCGAGCCGCATGAACTTGTAGATCTGCACGATGGCACGGCCGAACAGCGCGACGCCGACCACGATTAGGACCAGCGACACGATGATCGCGGCGAGTTGCATTTGGGGGCTCCTCGGGCCTGCGAGGCGAACTAATACTAAGCGGTAACTTATGCAGTCCGTCTGAGACTACCCACTTACTCCGCCGCACTGTAGCCAGCAACCCGGTGATCTGCGTCGCTCAGGCAACCCTTCGCGGTTCGATCACCGGGCGACAGGAGCGCCCCGTCAGGGGCGCGGGGAACGGCGCGAGCAACCAAACGAGACTCGCAGCTGACCACGAAGCCCCGGGAGGGCCAACTTGCGCGTAAGCACGCGATAAGAGTTGAGCCCCCCAGACTCACATCTGTTGACGCCAGCGCAGCACTCATGCATGCTTGAGCCAGATCCACTCAAGAAGTACCTCTGGAGGAACCGAAATGGCACGTGCGGTCGGCATCGACCTGGGCACGACTAACTCCGTCGTCAGCGTTCTCGAAGGCGGCGAGCCCACCGTCATCACCAACGCCGAAGGCGCCAGGACCACGCCGTCCGTCGTCGCCTTCGCGAAGAACGGCGAGGTGCTCGTCGGCGAGGTCGCCAAGCGCCAGGCGGTCACGAACGTCGACAGGACCATCCGGTCGGTCAAGCGCCACATGGGCACCGACTGGAAGGTGGACATCGACGACAAGGGGTTCAACCCCCAGCAGATCTCCGCGTTCATCCTCCAGAAGCTGAAGCGTGACGCCGAGGCGTACCTGGGCGAGAAGGTGGCCGACGCGGTCATCACCGTCCCGGCGTACTTCAACGACTCGGAGCGCCAGGCGACGAAGGAGGCCGGCGAGATCGCGGGCCTGAACGTCCTGCGCATCGTGAACGAGCCGACGGCCGCCGCCCTGGCCTACGGCCTGGACAAGGACGACCAGACGATCCTCGTCTTCGACCTCGGTGGCGGCACCTTCGACGTGTCCCTCCTGGAGATCGGCGACGGCGTCGTCGAGGTGAAGGCGACGAACGGCGACAACCACCTCGGTGGTGACGACTGGGACCAGCGCGTCGTCGACTACCTGGTCAAGCAGTTCAACAACGGCCACGGCGTGGACCTCTCCAAGGACAAGATGGCGCTCCAGCGCCTGCGCGAGGCGGCCGAGAAGGCCAAGATCGAGCTGTCCTCCTCCACGGAGACCACGATCAACCTGCCCTACATCACGGCCTCCGCCGAGGGCCCGCTGCACCTGGACGAGAAGCTCACGCGCGCCCAGTTCCAGCAGCTCACGTCCGACCTCCTGGAGCGCTGCAAGACGCCGTTCCACAACGTCATCAAGGACGCGGGCATCCAGCTCTCCGAGATCGACCACGTCGTTCTCGTCGGTGGCTCCACCCGCATGCCGGCCGTCGCCGAGCTGGTCAAGGAGCTGACCGGCGGCAAGGACGCGAACAAGGGCGTGAACCCGGACGAGGTCGTCGCCATCGGCGCCTCGCTCCAGGCCGGTGTCCTCAAGGGTGAGGTCAAGGACGTACTGCTCCTCGACGTGACCCCGCTGTCGCTTGGCATCGAGACCAAGGGCGGCATCATGACCAAGCTCATCGAGCGCAACACGACCATCCCGACGAAGCGCTCCGAGATCTTCACGACGGCCGAGGACAACCAGCCGTCGGTCCAGATCCAGGTCTACCAGGGTGAGCGCGAGATCGCGGCGTACAACAAGAAGCTCGGCATGTTCGAGCTGACGGGCTTGCCCCCGGCCCCGCGCGGCGTCCCGCAGATCGAGGTCTCCTTCGACATCGACGCCAACGGCATCATGCACGTGACCGCGAAGGACCTGGGCACGGGCAAGGAGCAGAAGATGACCGTCACCGGCGGCTCCTCGCTGCCGAAGGACGAGGTCGACCGCATGCGCCAGGAGGCCGAGAAGTACGCGGACGAGGACCACGCCCGCCGCGAGGCCGCCGAGTCCCGCAACCAGGGCGAGCAGCTCGTCTACCAGACCGAGAAGTTCCTCAAGGACAACGAGGACAAGGTCCCCGGTGACGTCAAGACCGAGGTCGAGGAAGCCGTCACCGAGCTGAAGGAGAAGCTCAAGGGCGAGGACACGGCCGAGATCCGCACCGCCACCGAGAAGGTCGCCGCCGTCTCGCAGAAGCTGGGCCAGGCCATGTACGCCGACGCCCAGGGCGCGCAGGCCGCCGGTGCCGAGGGCGCGGCCCCCGGCGCCGAGCAGCCCAAGGAGGACGACGGAGTCGTCGACGCCGAGATCGTCGACGACGAGAAGCCCGGAGACGCGAAGGGTGGCGCCGCCTGATGACCGAGGAGACCCCGGGCTTCGGCGAGAACGAGAACGCCGACAAGCCTGACGTCCCCTCCGGCGCCACCCCTGATGACGCGGCGCCGAAGGCCGCCGAGCCCTCCACCGAGGAGAGCCCGGCGGCCCCGGCCGGGGACGCAGCAGAGAGCAAGACGTCCGCCCAGGACGTCGGCCTGACCGCCCAGCTGGACCAGGTGCGCACCGCGCTCAACGAGCGCACGGCGGACCTCCAGCGGCTGCAGGCCGAGTATCAGAACTACCGCCGCAGGGTGGAGCGGGACAAGGTGGCGGTGAAGGAGATCGCCTCGGCGAACCTCCTCTCCGAACTCCTTCCGACCCTCGACGACATCGGCCGCGCCCGTGAACACGGCGAGCTGGTCGGCGGCTTCAAGTCGGTCGCCGAGGCGCTGGAGACGGTCGTCGCCAAGATGGGCCTCCAGCAGTTCGGCAAGGAGGGCGAGCCCTTCGACCCGACGATCCACGAGGCCCTGATGCACAGCTACGCACCGGACGTCACCGAGACGACGTGCGTCGCGATCCTGCAGCCGGGGTACCGCATCGGCGAGCGCACCATCCGCCCCGCGCGGGTGGCCGTCGCCGAGCCGCAGCCCGGCGCGCAGACCGTCAAGGGCGACGAGTCCTCCGACGGCTCCGAGGCGGCCACGGCTCCCGCGGAGGGTGCGGAAGGCTCGGACGAGAAGGAGACCGGTGGCCCGGACAAGGGCTGACGGCTACGAGATGAGTGAGGAGGGACGTCGAGGATGAGCACCAAGGACTTCATCGAGAAGGACTACTACAAGGTCCTCGGCGTCCCCAAGGACGCCACCGAGGCCGAGATCAAGAAGGCGTACCGGAAGCTCGCCCGCGAGAACCACCCGGACGCCAACACGGGCAACGTCAAGGCGGAGGAGCGCTTCAAGGAGATCTCCGAGGCGAACGACATCCTCGGGGACCCCAAGAAGCGCAAGGAGTACGACGAAGCGCGTGCTCTCTTCGGCAACGGCGGATTCCGGCAGGGTCCCGGAGGCGGCGGCGGTTCGTTCAACTTCGACCTGGGCGACCTCTTCGGAGGCGGCGCCCCGGGTGGCGGTGGAGCGGCCGGCGGCGGCTTCGGGGGCGGTCTCGGTGACGTCTTCGGGGGCCTGTTCAACCGCGGCGGCGCGGGTGCCGGTTCCGGCACGCGTACGCAGCCGAGGCGCGGCCAGGACATCGAGTCCGAGGTCACGCTGAGCTTCACGGAGGCGGTGGACGGCGCCACGGTGCCGCTGCGCATGTCCTCCCAGGCCGCCTGCAAGGCCTGCTCCGGCACCGGCGACAAGAACGGCACGCCGCGCGTGTGCCCGACCTGCGTCGGCACGGGCCAGGTCTCGCGGGGCGGCGGCGGCGGTTTCTCGCTGACCGACCCGTGCGTGGACTGCAAGGGCCGGGGCCTGATCGCCCAGGACCCGTGCGAGGTCTGCGCGGGATCGGGGCGCGCGAAGTCGTCCCGCACCATGCAGGTGCGGATCCCGGCAGGGGTGAGCGACGGCCAGCGGATCAGGCTCCGCGGCAAGGGCGCACCCGGCGAGCGGGGCGGCCCGGCCGGCGACCTCTACGTGGTGGTGCACGTCGACGCCCACCCGGTCTTCGGCCGCAAGGGCGACAACCTCACGGTCACGGTTCCGGTGACGTACCCCGAGGCGGCACTGGGCGGCGAGGTCAAGGTCCCGACCCTGGGCGGACCCGCCGTCACCCTGAAGCTGCCCGCGGGCACGCCCAACGGCCGTACGATGCGGGCCCGCGGCAAGGGCGCCCTCCGCAAGGACGGCACCCGGGGCGACCTGCTCGTGACGGTCGAGGTGACCGTGCCGACGTCGCTGAGCGACGGGGCGAGGGAAGCCCTGGAGTCCTACCGCGAGGCGACCGCGGGCGACGACCCGCGGGCAGAACTGTTCCAGGCCGCGAAGGGAGCATGAGATGGACGGCCGTCGTCGACAGTCCGGTTTCAGTAGGGCGTACCAACTCACCGACGAGACGCCGGTGTACGTCATCTCGGTGGCCGCACAGCTGAGCGGCCTCCACCCGCAGACCCTGCGTCAGTACGACCGTCTCGGCCTGGTCTCCCCGGACCGCACCGCGGGCCGCGGCCGCCGCTACTCCGCCCGCGACATCGAACTGCTGCGCACCGTGCAGCAGTTGTCGCAGGAGGAGGGCATCAACCTCGCCGGCATCAAGCGCATCATCGAGCTGGAGAACCAGGTCGCCGCGCTCCAGTCCCGTGTCGCGGAGCTGTCCGCGGCCGTGGAGGGAGCGGCCGCCGCCATCCAGCAGCGCGAGGCGGCGGTGCACGCCTCGTACCGCCGCGACCTGGTCCCGTACCAGGACGTGCAGCAGGCGAGCGCGCTGGTGGTGTGGCGTCCCAAGAGGGCGACGGAGTAGCTCGACGATCTCTGTGTGCGGCGCGCGTCGGGGCCGGGAGGTGGGAACCTCCCGGCCCCGGCGCGCGTTGCGTCTGACGACCTGAAGTGATTGTCGGTGCTGGGGGAAGTGGGTAGTTCGGCATGGCCATGGTGGGACTGTTCTGGATCGCCGAGGGGGACGTGTACGTGGGGGCGAAGCCGTCCGGCCTCGCCGCCGGGGTGCGCCTGACGCCGGAGGGCGTGGTGGCACTCGGCGACAAGCAGTCGGCGTTCTGGCCCTGGGAGGACGTCCACTCGCTGGCCATCGACGACGTCCCGGTGCGGTCCCTCAAGCGCGGGGTGGGCGTGGCCGTGGACCTGGTCCTGACGGTCGGCCTCGGCGGCGGGGACGAGGCGCCCACGATGACGGTCCGCGTGGGCGGCCCCGACGGCGCCGAGACGGAGCTGACGGCGTACACGGCGGCGGCGGTCGGCTACAGCGCCACGGAGTACGACCTCTCGCGGACCCTTCTCACCCGCCTCACCCAGGGCGCGGGCACCCTCCTGACGACGCTGACGGCGATGGCGGAGTGGGGGCGGCGGCACGAGGGCGGCTCGCCCCGGGCGGCCGGGCGGGAGGCGCTGCTGCGGGAGTGGCTTGCGGTGGCGGACGCTACTGAGCCCGGTCGAGGAGACCGGAGCGGCCGATGAGGTAGCCGAGCTGGGCGCGGCTCTCGCTGCCGAGGGTGGCGGCGAGTTTGGCGATGTGGACGCGGGCGGTGCGGATGTTCATGCCCAGGCGGTCGGCTATCTCGGCGTCGGTGTGGCCTTCGACGAGGAGGCCCGCTATGGCGCGCTGGCGGGGGGTGACGCCGCCCTCGGAGATCTGCGGGGCGGCCTGGGGCCACATGGGGGTGGCCAGGCGCCACAGGCGCCAGAAGGTGGTGGCGAAGTAGGCGACGAGGGCCGGGTGGCGCAGTTCCAGGGCGATGCTGCGGTCCTTGCTCGCCGGGATGAACGCCACGGTCCTGTCGAAGACGAAGAGGCGGTCGGTCACCTCGTCCAGGGTGCGGGCCTCGGCGTCGCCGTCGAGCTGTTCCAAGTAGGCGAGCACGGGCAGGGAATGGCGCGTTGTGTGCTGGTAGAGGGTCCGCATCCGGCAGCCCCGGCTGAGGATCCCCTGGTCCCGGGGGAAGGCCTCGGCCAGCGTCTCGGGCGGCCGGGTGCCGCCGGGCTGGATGGCGAGGAACTCCTCGGTGACGTCGTGCATGGCGCGGTCGATGGCCGCGTTGATGCGTTCGACGCCGTCGAGGACGGTGATCGCGGGGGTGCCAAGAGCGCCAAG
>NZ_WMBF01000867.1:0-890 GCF_019400875.1 Streptomyces anatolicus
TCATAGGCCTCGGCCTCATGGGCTCCGCCCTCGCCGCCGCCCTCCTGGACCACGGCCACCCCACCACCGTCTGGAACCGCTCCCCGCGGAAGGCGAAGCCCCTCGCCGACCACGGCGCACACGTGGCGGCAACCCCGGAGGACGCCGTCGCCGGGAGCGGCCTCGGCGGGCTCGTACTCGTATGCGTACTCGATTACGACGCCCTGCACGCCGTCCTCGATCCGGTCGCCGAGGCGGGCGGGCTCGCCGGGAAGTCCCTGGTCAACCTCACCTCCGGCTCCCCGGAGCAGGCCGTGGAGATGGCGGCGTGGGCCGCGTCGCACTGTGCGGGCTACCTCGACGGCGGCATCATGACGACCCCGCCGGGCGTCGGCCACCCCGAGATGATGTTCCTCTACAGCGGCTCGCAGACCGTCTACGAGACGCACCGCCCGGCCCTCGCCGTCCTCGGCGACCCGCTCTACCTCGGCGCCGAACCGGGTCTCGCCTCGCTCTACGACGCCGCCCTGCTCGGCCTGATGTGGGCGACGTTCACGGGCTGGCTGCACGGCACCGCCCTGGTGACCTCCGACGGGACGACGGCCACGGACTTCACCCGGGTCGCCCTGCGCTGGCTGACCGGTGCCGTCTCCGGGTTCGTCACGGCCTACGCGCCTCAGGTGGACGCCGGGCGCTATCCGGGGGACGACGCCACCATCGACGTACAGATCGCCGCGATCGACCATCTCATCCACGCTGCGCACGCGCGCGGCATCGACAACTCCCTGCCGCACCTGCTCAAGGCGACGATGGAACGCGCCGCCGCCGCGGGCCACGGCTCCGACAGCTACGCGAGCGTGATCGAGTCCCTGCGCGCCGCCGGGCGCCGGTAGCTCCCGCCCGGTAACCCC
>NZ_WMBF01000168.1:0-13164 GCF_019400875.1 Streptomyces anatolicus
CTGCTGGAGAGGGGGTTCCTGGGCACACTGGGGGGATGCGTAGTGCGTATGGCGTGGAGAGTGTTCGGGGGGCCGAGCGTGAGGTCATGGCGCGGGGGCCCGAAGGCGCGCTGATGCGGAGGGCCGCGGCCGGCCTCGCCGCGGAGTGCGCGCAGCTGCTCGGCAAGGTGTACGGCGCCCGGGTCACGCTGCTCGTGGGCAGTGGGGACAACGGCGGCGACGCCCTGTACGCGGGCGCCGGCCTGGCCCGGCGCGGCGCGGGAGTCACCGCCGTGCTGCTCAGCCCGGAGCGCACCCACGCCGGCGGCCTCGCGGCGCTGCGCGCGGCCGGCGGGACGGTCGTGGGCGGTGCCGAGGGCCGCGCGGAGCGAGCCGTCGCGCGGGCCCGCCTCGTCGTGGACGGCATCGTCGGTATCGGGGGGCGCGGCGGGCTCCGGGAGCGTGCCGCCCAGCTCGTCGCCGCTGTCGCGCGGGACGCCCTCGTCGTCGCCGTGGATCTGCCGAGCGGCATCGACGCGGACACGGGCGAGGTGCACGGAGAGGCGGTGCGCGCCGATGTGACGGTGACGTTCGGGGCGTACAAGCCGGGGCTGCTGATCGATCCGGGACGCGAGTACGCCGGTGCGGTGCGGCTCGTCGACATCGGGCTCGAACTGGCCGCGGACGAACGGGTGCTCGAAGCCCTTCAGTACGCGGATGTGGCGGCGCTGCTGCCGCAGCCGGGCGGGGAGAGCGACAAGTACCGGCGCGGTGTCGTCGGCGTCGTCGCCGGGTCCGCGCGGTACCCCGGCGCCGCCGTGCTCTGCGTGGCCGGGGCGCTGCGCGGGGGCGCGGGCGCCGTCCGGTACGTGGGGCCCGCCGCGGACGCGGTCGTCGCGCGGTTCCCCGAGGCGCTGGTGTCCGCCGGGCCGCCGTCGAAGGCGGGACGGGTGCAGGCCTGGGTCGTGGGGCCCGGGCTCGGGGACGACGAGGAGCGGCTGCGGGACGTGGTCGCCGCCGATGTGCCCGTACTGATCGACGCGGACGGCCTGCGGCTCGCGGGGGAGCGTGAGGTGCGGGCCCGGCGCGCGCCGACGCTGCTCACGCCGCACGCCGGGGAGGCCGCCGCGCTTCTCGGGGTCGCCCGTGAGGAGGTGGAGTCTGCCCGGCTCTCGGCCGTCCGGGAGCTGGCGGGGCGGTTCGGTGCGACCGTGCTCCTGAAGGGGTCCACCACGCTGGTCGCCTCTGGCGAGGGCGCCGTGCGCGTCAACCCCACCGGCACGCCCTGGCTCGCCACCGCGGGCAGCGGCGACGTCCTGTCCGGGCTCGCGGGCTCCCTGCTCGCGGCGGGCCTCGGCGCGCGGGACGCCGGTTCCGTCGGCGCGTACCTCCACGGCCTCGCCGCACGGCAGGCGTCGGACGGGGCGCCGGTCGCCGCGCAGGACGTGGCCGACGCGATTCCGGCCGCGTGGCGGGATGTACGGCGGCTGGGCTGATCGGGACCGGCCCGTCGGTCCGGGCGCCCCGTCGGTCAGGGCGCGGGGACACGGGGACGCGGGAGCCGTCCGGGGCGAGCCGCCCGCGCCGGTCCGTGCGCCCGCCCAGAAAGGCCCGGCGAAGCGGGGCGGCCCTCGCGCTCTGAGAGACTTGTGCGCGATGAACGAGACAGCACCCTTCCGTGTCCGGGCCGAGATCGACCTCGCCGCCCTCCGCGCCAACGTGCGCGCGCTGCGTGCCCACGCGCCGGACGCCGCGTTGATGGCCGTGGTGAAGGCCGACGCGTACGGCCACGGGATGGTGCCCTGCGCCAAGGCCGCCGTCCAGGCCGGTGCCGGCTGGATCGGGACCGCGACGCCCGAGGAGGCCCTGGCCCTGCGCGCCGCCGGGCTGCCGGGGCGGATCATGTGCTGGCTGTGGACGCCGGGCGGCCCCTGGCGCGAGGGCGTCGAGGCCGACCTGGACATGTCGGTGAGCGCGCTGTGGGCGCTCGGAGAGGTGACGGAGGCCGCCCGTGCGGCGGGCCGCACCGCCCGTGTCCAGCTCAAGGCCGACACCGGCCTCGGCCGCAACGGCTGCATGCCCGCCGACTGGCCCGAACTGATCGCCGCGTCCCTGCGCGCCGAGGCCGAGGGGCTGATCCGCGTCACCGGGCTCTGGTCGCACTTCGCGTGCGCCGACGAGCCGGGGCACCCGTCGATCGCCGCCCAGCTCACCGTCTTCCGCGAGATGGTGGCCTTCGCCGAGGAACAGGGCATACGCCCCGAGGTGCGGCACATCGCCAACTCCCCGGCGACGCTCACGGTCCCGGAGGCCCACTTCGACCTCGTACGGCCGGGCATCGCGATGTACGGCGTCTCGCCGAGCCCCGAGCTGGGCGCTCCGGAGGAGTTCGGGCTGCGGCCCGTCATGACGCTCACCGCCTCGCTCGCCCATGTGAAGCACGCTCCGGCGGGTCACGGGGTCAGTTACGGCCACCACTACGTCACCCCGGGCGAGACGACTCTCGGCCTCGTCCCCGCCGGGTACGGCGACGGCATCCCCCGACACGCCTCCGGTACGGCCCCGGTCCTCGTCGACGGCAAGTGGCGTACGGTCGCGGGCCGCGTGGCGATGGACCAGTTCGTGGTCGACCTCGGCGGGGACGAGCCCGAAGTGGGCAGCGAGGCGGTGCTGTTCGGGCCCGGCGACCGCGGCGAGCCGACCGCCGAGGACTGGGCGCAGGCCGCGGGCACCATCGCGTACGAGATCGTCACCCGCATCGGATCGCGTGTCCCGCGCGTCTACGTGAATGAGCGGCCCGGCACCGGAGAGATGTGAACGAGCGGTCCGACCACTGACTCACTGACTAGGAGCGGCACGTGAGCGAGAGCAGCACGGGGGCTGCCGCGGCGGAAGCGGTGACGGCGGCCGCCGTCGCGGCGGGGAACTGGCGCCGGGCCGGGGTGGCCGGTACCGCGCTCGGCGTGCTAGCCGCGGGCGCGGCCGCGGGGGTCGCCATCGAGCGGCTCACCGTGGGGCGCGGGATGCGCAAGAAGGCCCGCCTCGCCCTGGACTCCGCCGGTCCGTACGGCTCGCTGCGCGGCATGCCCGGCACGGCGTACGCGGACGACGGCACCGAACTCTCGTACGAGGTCGAGGAGGTCGAGACCGACGGCGAGCAGGCCGCGCGCGGACGCCGGGGCCTCGGACGCCGCGCCTCCGCCCCCGTCACCGTCGTCTTCAGCCACGGCTACTGCCTGAGCCAGGACTCCTGGCACTTCCAGCGGGCCGCCCTGCGCGGCGTGGTCCGCGCGGTCTACTGGGACCAGCGCAGCCATGCCCGCTCCGGGCGGGGCGTCGACCAGGCCGAGCGCGATGTGCCGGTCTCCATCGACCAGTTGGGCCGCGATCTGAAGGCCGTCATCGACGCGGCCGCGCCCGAGGGGCCGCTCGTCCTCGTCGGGCACTCCATGGGCGGCATGACGACGATGGCCCTCGCCGACCAGTTCCCCGAGCTGATCCGCGACCGCGTGGTGGCCGTCGCCCTCGTCGGTACGTCGTCGGGGAAGCTCGGTCAGGTGAATTTCGGGCTCCCGGTCGCCGGGATGAACGCGGTCCGCCGGGTCCTTCCCGGCGTGCTGCGGGCGCTCGGCTCGCAGGCGGAGCTGGTGGAGCGGGGGCGGCGGGCCACCGCCGACCTTTTCGCCGGGGTCATCAAGCGCTACTCGTTCTCGCGCGGGGACGTGGACCCGGCGATCGCGCGGTTCGCGGAGCGGATGATCGAGGCGACGCCGATCGACGTGGTCGCGGAGTTCTACCCGGCGTTCGCCGAGCACGACAAGGCGGCGGCGCTCGCGCACTTCGCCGGGCTGCCGGTGCTGGTGCTCGCGGGGGAGAAGGACCTGGTCACCCCGAGCGAGCACAGCGAGGCGATCGCGGCGGTACTGCCGGACGCCGAGCTTGTCCTGGTCCCCGACGCCGGGCACCTGGTCATGCTGGAGCACCCCGAGGTGGTCTCGGACCGGCTCGCGGAGCTGCTGGCGAGGGCGGCCGCCGGGCGGGCGGCAGCCGACGCGGGGTCCTCCAGCGGCTAACGTGGACGGCATGGAAGCACCGCACCACCAGGCCCCCGCCAACGTACTCAAGATCACCGTCAACTCCCCCGAACAAATGGGCGAGTTGGGCCGTCGCCTCGCGAAACTCCTGCGCCCCGGCGACCTCGTCATGCTCACCGGCGAGCTGGGCGCCGGCAAGACGACGCTGACCCGCGGCCTCGGTGAGGGCCTCGGCGTGCGCGGCGCCGTCACCTCCCCGACCTTCGTCATCGCCCGCGTCCACCCCCCGCTCGGGCCGGGCCCCGCGCTGGTGCACGTCGACGCGTACCGCCTGGGCGGCGGGCTCGACGAGATGGAGGACCTGGACCTCGATGTCTCGCTGCCCGATTCGGTGGTCGTCGTCGAGTGGGGCGAGGGCAAGGTCGAGGAGCTGTCGGACGATCGGCTGCACGTCGTCATCGACCGGGCCGTGGGCGATACGACGGACGAGGTGCGCGAGGTGACGCTGACCGGGCTCGGCGGGCGGTGGTCGGACGCGGACCTGGCGTCGCTCGCGGCCTAGCGGAAAGGGCGTTCAGCCGAAGGTTCCGACAAGTCGTCGGCAAAATCTTGCGCTGTGCGCGCCGCGCGTGGTCACATGGGTACCGGTCCTGGTTAGGTCTACCTAACCACGTCTGTCCCCGGGAGCCCAGGAGGCATCCATGCCGGCTTCAGAACGTGACGTACAGCCGCAGCCGCACGCGCAGGTGCACGGTCTGCCGGGACCTTCGGCCGTCTCGGGCCTCTCGCATCCGTCGATGAGCGATCTGCTCGCCTCGTGCGCCGCCGCGACCGCGGTCTCCACCCCGCCCAGGGACCCGGCGCCCGCCGGGGACGGGCCTACGGAACGACGACGACCTTCTTGCTGATCGTCGCGAACTCCCACATGGCGTTGCCGTGCGCCCGCGACTCACGGATGCCGCCCGTCTTCTTCGCCGGATCCGGCTTCGGCGTCGAGCCGTCGACCGCCGCGCTGAAACCGATCGTGATCCCCTCGACGGACGCGAACCGCACGACGTGCTCGATCGGCACCCCGTCCGTTCCGGTGACGGTCCCCGAGCGCGAGGTGACGGCGTACGTGCCCGGGGCGGGGTCCACCGAGCCCGGCGTGACCGTGAACGTGATCCGCGGCTTGCCGGACGCCTCGACCAGCCAGACCCGGTCCTCGCTCACGGAGTAGACGACCCGCTCGCCCGCGCCGGACTCGGGCGGCACCGCCGTCGGGTTCGCCCTGTCCCTGGGGGAGCGGGGGGCGCTGGCGCCCGGGGACTGCTCGGGCTTGGCCGGGTCCGGGGCACTGGCCGAGGCCTGATAGGCGAGGAAGCCGATCGCGGCGACCGCCGCGGCGGTGAGCCCGGCCACAAATCCCGAGCTGCTCCTTGACACCTTGCGCCACCCACCTTTTCGGACTGCGACGGCTGTGAACCGACGGTAGCAGGAGGCACCCCTCATCCCGGGGCGGCCGTGCGGAGGGCGCCGGAGCCGTAGGCTGTTCGCGTGCTCTTGCTCGCTCTTGATACCGCAACGCCCGCCGTCACCGTCGCCCTCCACGACGGCTCATCCGTCGTGGCCCAGTCGAGCCAGGTGGACGCCCGGCGCCACGGGGAGCTGCTGCTCCCGGCCGTCGACCGCGTGCTCGCCGACGCCGGTCTGAGACTCGACGCCGTCACCGCCGTCGTCGCCGGAGTGGGCCCCGGCCCCTACACCGGACTGCGCGTCGGCCTGATGACCGCCGACACGTTCGGCCTCGCCCTCGGCGTGCCCGTGCACGGGATCTGCACGCTGGACGGCCTCGCCTACGCCTCCGGCATCGAGTCCGGCCCCTTCGTGGTCGCCACCGACGCCCGGCGCAAGGAGGTCTACTGGGCGCGCTACGACGACGTACGCACGAGAGCGAGCGAGCCCGCGGTCGACCGGCCCGCGGACATCGCCGCCCAGGTCGAGGGGCTGCCCGCCGTCGGCGCGGGCGCGCTGCTCTACCCCGACACCTTCCCCGACGCCCGCGCCCCCGAGCACGTCTCGGCGGCGGCGCTCGCCTCCCTGGCCGCGGAGAGGCTGGCCGCCGGCGAGGAACTGCCCGAGCCCCGTCCGCTGTACCTGCGCCGGCCCGACGCGCAGGTGCCCAAGAACTACAAGGTGGTCACACCCAAGTGACCGAGGCGACCGAGGTGCCCGCGGCCGCCGGGCTGCGCGAGATGCGCTGGTGGGACATTGACGCGGTGTTCGCCCTGGAGAAGGAACTCTTCCCGGACGACGCCTGGTCGCGCGGCATGTTCTGGTCCGAGCTGGCCCACTCGCGCGGGCCGCTGGCCACCCGTCGCTATGTGGTGGCCATGGACGGCGACCGCCTCGTCGGGTACGCGGGGCTCGCCGCCGCCGGGGACCTCGCCGACGTGCAGACCATCGCCGTCGCCCGCGACCACTGGGGCACCGGGCTCGGCGCCCGGCTGCTCACCGACCTGCTCCAGGCCGCGACCGCCTTCGAGTGCCCCCAGGTGATGCTCGAAGTACGGGTCGACAACACCAGGGCGCAGAAGCTGTACGAGCGTTTCGGCTTCGAGCCCATCGGCTTCCGGCGCGGCTACTACCAGCCCGGCAACGTGGACGCCCTGGTCATGCGCCGCACCGATCCCTCCACCCCCGCACCGACTGGCGTACAAGGAACCGAGATTCATGGCTGACTCGCGCGACGAACCCCTCGTCCTCGGCATCGAGACCTCCTGCGACGAGACCGGCGTCGGCATCGTCCGCGGCACGACCCTGCTCGCCGACGCCGTCGCCTCCAGCGTCGACGAGCACGCCCGGTTCGGCGGCGTCGTGCCCGAGGTCGCCTCCCGCGCGCACCTGGAGGCGATGGTGCCGACCATCGAGCGCGCCCTGAAGGAAGCGGGGGTGAGCGCGAAGGACCTCGACGGCATCGCGGTGACCGCCGGGCCCGGGCTCGCGGGCGCGCTGCTCGTCGGCGTCTCCGCCGCGAAGGCGTACGCGTACGCGCTCGGCAAGCCGCTGTACGGCGTCAACCACCTCGCCTCGCACATCTGTGTGGACCAGCTGGAGCACGGGCCGCTGCCCGAGCCGACCATGGCACTCCTGGTCTCCGGCGGCCACTCCTCGCTGCTGCTCTCCGCCGACATCACCTCGGACGTGCGGCCGCTCGGCTCGACCATCGACGACGCGGCGGGCGAGGCCTTCGACAAGATCGCGCGGGTGCTGAACCTCGGCTTCCCGGGCGGTCCCGTCATCGACCGGTACGCGCGCGAGGGCGACCCGAACGCCATCGCCTTCCCGCGCGGGCTCACCGGGCCGCGCGACCCCGCGTACGACTTCTCCTTCTCGGGGCTCAAGACGTCCGTCGCCCGCTGGATCGAGGCGAAGCGGGCCGCGGGCGAGGACGTGCCGGTGCGGGACGTGTCGGCGTCCTTCCAGGAGGCGATCGTCGACGTGCTGACCCGCAAGGCCGTGCGGGCCTGCAAGGACGAGGGCGTCGACCACCTCATGATCGGCGGTGGCGTGGCCGCCAACTCGCGGCTTCGCGCGCTGGCGCAGGAGCGGTGCGAGAAGGCCGGGATCCGGCTGCGCGTGCCGCGCCCGAAGCTGTGCACGGACAACGGCGCGATGGTCGCGGCCCTCGGCGCGGAGATGGTGGCGCGCAACCGTTCGGCGTCGGCCTGGGACCTGTCGGCGGACTCGTCGCTGCCGGTGACGGAGCCGCATGTGCCGGGGCACGCGCACACGCACGCGCACTCGCATGATCACGACCATGTGCACGAGGTCAGCAAGGGGAACCTGTACTCGTGAGCGTCGCGCTGATGTGGGAGGCCCGTGCCGTCGAGGGGCGGGGCGCCGAGCTGCTCGCGTGGGCGCGGGAGCAGCGGTTCGACGTCGCCCCGTTGCGGCGGGAGACCTTCCGCGCGCCGCAGGACCGGGTCCTCGTCATCACCTGGTGGGACGCGGCGTACGACGCCGACCTTCCGGAACTGCCGGAGCCCGCGCCGGAGTTGGTGACACGGGCGGTGCATCGCTGGCGCTTCGAGCCGGTCGACGCGGACTGACGCCAGGTTCCGCCAGGCGGGGGCGTGTGGGTGCCGCGCGGCAGGGCTTGTGGTTGCTCGCGCAGTTCCCCGCGCCCCGATAGGGGCGCGAGGAACTGCGCGACCAGCCACGACGCCCCCGCAGGGAAACGCCGCACACAAGCCCCGCCGGCGGCTGCCTCACTCCGGGCGCCCCGCCTGCGCCAGCAACCCGTCGATCACCGCGCCCAGTTGCCGGGCAACGTCGTAGTCCTCGGTCAGCTCGGCCCAGCTGTCGGCGAGCGCCGCAAGATGGGGGAGTTCGGCCGCGTCCGCGTCGGTGAGCATGTCGGGGAAGTACCGCTTACGGTCCGGCTCCTCCGCGCGCCGCTCCATCGCACGCCGGAAGACCAGGTCTCCGTAGACGCAGTGCCAGAGGGTCCGGTAGGCGCGGACCGCCTCCACGGGGGTGAGCCCGCACTCGACGCCCGCGCCGACGATCTCCTCGACCATCCACAGGGCGCCCTTGTCGGTGAGGTCGCCGAGGCTGAGCACCTCGACCACCCAGGGCATCCGCGCCAACGTGCCGTGCATGTGCAGGGTGACGGCGAGGAGGCGCGCGCGGGGGTCGGCGGGCAGCTCGGGGCGGGGGACCGTGGCGGCGGTGCCCGCGAGGGTGAGCATCAGCAGCTCGTCCTTGTCGCGCACGTGGTGGTAGAGCGCCATCGGTGTCGTGCCGACCTCCTTGGCGACCCGGCGCATGCTCAGCGCCGCCACGCCCTCCTCCTCCAGGATCCGGCGGGCGGTCGCGACGATCGCCTCCGGCTCCAGGCGGCGGGGCCGTCCCACGCCGCGCTTCTTCGCCTTCTCTTCTGCTGCCACCGGCTCATTGTCGCGCGCTCGCCCCGCCCAGACCCCTGCCTGATTTCTATACGCGTATAGTAATGTGCCGCCCATGGTGAACAAGGTGAACTCGCGTACCCCGCAAGGGCGTTTACTGCCGGTGCTGCTCACCGTGCAGTTCCTCGTCTCCCTCGACATGTCCGTCGTCAACATCGCCCTGCCCGACATGGGCGACGACCTCGGCTTCACCCCGGACGCGCTGCTCTGGGTCGTCAACGCCTACGCGCTCGCCTTCGGCGGCCTGCTCATGCTCGGCGGGCGCCTCGCCGACCTGATCGGGCGGCGGCCCACCCTCATCTGGGGCTTCGTCGTCTTCGGGGCGGCCGGCCTCGCGGGCGGGCTTGCCCTGACGCCGGGCCAGCTCATCGCGGCGCGGGCGGTGCAGGGCGCGGGCGCGGCGGCGCTGGCCCCCGTCGCGCTCACGCTGATCACCGTCAACTACGCGGCGGGGCCCGCGCGTTCGCGGGCGCTCGGCCTGTGGGGCGTCTCCGGGGCGCTCGGCGGAGCGGTCGGGATCATGGCGGGCGGGGTGCTCACCGACTGGCTGGGCTGGCGTTCGGTGATGCTCGTCAACGTCCCCGTGGTGCTCGCCGCGCTCCTCGCCGCGCGCCACGGAGTGCCCGCCGACCGCCGCACCGGGCCCGCGCCCCGGCTCGACCTCACCGGCGCCCTGCTCGTCACGGCCGGGATGGCGTTGCTCGTACTCGGTCTCGTGCGCACGGAGACGTACGCCTGGGGATCGGGCACCACGCTGGGCACGCTCGCCGTCGCGGCCGTGCTGCTCGCGGGCTTCGTCGCCGTCGAGGCCCGCGAGCGGGAGCCGTTGCTGCGGCTCGGCCTGCTCGGCGCCGCCCATCGGCCCGTGCTCTCCGCGAACGTCTTCGCGCTGCTGATGTCCTCGGGGCAGTTCGCCGCCTTCTACTTCACCTCGCTCTACCTCCAGCAGGTGATGGGGTACGGGCCGACGGCGGCCGGTGCCGCGTTCCTGCCGTTCTGCGCGGGCGTCGTGGCCGGGTCGACGGCCGCGACCCGGCTGGTCGGGCGGGCCGGTGAGCGGGCGCTGCTGGTGGCGGGCGGGCTGCTGGGGGCCGCCGGGTTCGGCTGGTTCGCGCTGACGGCCGAGGCGGGCGGCACGTTCCTCGGCTCGATCCTCGGGCCCTCGCTGGTCGCCAGCGTCGGCATCGGCATGTGCTTCGTCCCGCTGGGCACGGCCGCGACCAGCGGTGTGGCGCCCGAGGAGACGGGCATGGCCTCCGGGCTGCTCAACAGCTCACGCCAGCTCGGCGGCTCGCTCGGCCTCGCGGTCCTGGTCACGGTCGCGGCGAACACCACGGGCTCCGGGCAGGGCGAGAACGCCCTCGCCGAGGGGTACGCGGCGGCCTTCGCGGCCTCCGCGGGGCTCCTGGTGGCGGCCGCGCTGGGGACGGCCGTGCTGCACGGCCGTCGTCCGTCATCACCAGTACCGCCGACTCGGGGCTCCGCCCCGGACCCTGTGGCCCGCGCCTGAGGCCTCCGCCTCGGGGCTCCGCCCCGGACCCCGCTCCTCAAGCGCCGGAGGGGCTGACATATCGAACCCCGCTCCTCAAGCGCCGGAGGGGCTGACATCTCGGAGCCCGCGGGTCGGCTGTGGTTGCTCGCGCAGTTCCCCGCGCCCCTTAGGGGGCCGGGTGCCCGATCAGCATCGCGGGCGCCCCCGCCACCCGCGTCAGGAACACCGTCGCCGCGTTCTTGCCCCGCGGCTTCACCTTGCGGCGCAGCTCCTCCGGCTCGACCGCCGAGCCCCGCTTCTTCACCGTCAGGGTGCCGACCTCCCGCTCCCTCAGCAGGGCCTTCAGCTTCTTCACGCCGAAGGGGAGCTGGTCGGTGATCTCGTACGCCACCGCGTACGGCGTCTCGTGCAGCGCGTCGGACGTGACGTACGCGATCGTCTCGTCGATCAGCCCGCCGCCGACCCGCGCCGCGACCTCCGCGACCAGATGCGCACGGATGACGGCGCCGTCGGGCTCGTACAAGTACCGCCCCACGGGCCGCACTCCGGGGTCGGGCAGCATCGTGGCCAGCGGGCTCCACAGGGAGACGTTCCGGGGCAGGAGCGTCGCGCGGTGCGAGGCGGGAGCGTCCGTGCCGAACCACAGCACGGCCTCCTTCACGTCGCCGCCGTCCGAGATCCACTCGGCCTCGGCCTCGGCGGGGATCGCCTCGTGCGGGATGCCGGGGGCGATCTTCAGCGCGGCGCGCGGGGCCGCGCGGGCCGTCTCGATCGCCCAGGACAGCGGCGGGGAGTAGGACTCCGGGTCGAAGATGCGGCCGCGCTTGGACGAGCGCCGCGCCGGGTCCACGAACACCGCGTCGTACGCCGATGTGTCCACGTCGGTGACATCGGCCTCCCGGACCTCGATCAGGTCGGCGAGGCCGAGCGCCTGGGCGTTGGCCCGGGCGACCGCGCAGGTCAGCGGGGAACGGTCGACGGCGAGCACGGAGATCCCGGCCCGCGCGAGGGCGATCGCGTCGCCGCCGATGCCGCAGCACAGGTCGGCGAGGGAACGCACCCCCAGCTTCCGGAAGCTCTCGGCGCGATGGGTGGCGACGGAGGCGCGGGTGGACTGCTCGACCCCGTCGGGCGTGAAGAACATCCGGGCCGCGTCCTCGGCGCCGAACTTCGCCGCGGCCCGTTGGCGCAGCCGCGCCTGGGCGAGGGCGGCCGAGACCAGCGGCGCCGGGTGGTCGCGGCGCAGCCGGGTGGCGGCGGCCAGCTCCTGCGCGGGCTCGACGTCCCGCACCTCGTCGAGCAGGGCGCGGCCCGCTTCGGTGAGCAGGGCGGCGAAGGCGGCGAGGGGATCGTCGAGGCCGGCGCCCTCGGTGCCTCCGGCGGCTCCGGTGCCTCCGGGGGCGCGGTCGGCGGCAGGGGCGCTCGGCGTGTTCGGGTCGTTCACCCGCCCCATTGTGGGCCAGTCGGTGGATGGTGCGCGGCCGGTGGCGGTGTCGGCCCCTGGGAGCGCCGGTGAACTGCGAGGATCCGGCGCCATGCAACTTGTACGACAAAAGGAAGAATCCGCCGCACGGCGGATGAATCAGACGCGTGCCGTCGTGGCGGTCCTGACCGCCGCGGCGATCGCCTCGGGCTGCGCCTCCGGCGACGGCTCCGACGCCGTGCGGCCCGCCCACGGCCAGCAGCCGCTCAAGGCCCCGCCCGCCAGGGCCCTCGACTCCTATGCCCAGCAGCTCGGCGCCGCCCAGGCCGCGCGGGTCGCGGCCGCCAAGCGCTGGCGCCTGGCCAAGACCCCGCTGGCCGCGCCCGCACCGCCGAGGACGAAGCCGAGGCTCACCACCCGCAAGGGCTTCGAGGTCAAGGGCCAGGCCAAGCTCCCGCCGGTCTTCACGACCATCCCGACCAGGCAGAAGGTCGTCTTCCTCACCATCGACGACGGCGCCGAGAAGGACCCGGCGCTGCTGCGGATGATGAGCGACCTGAAGATCCCGTACACCGCGTTCCTCAGCGACTACCTGGTCAAGGAGGACTACGCGTACTTCAAGAAGATGCAGTCGCGCGGGGTCACCCTGAACAACCACACCCTCAACCACCGCTACATGCCCGGCCTCTCGTACGAGGGTCAGCGCCGCGAGATCTGCGGCATGCAGGACACCATCGAGAAGCACTACGGCAAGCGGCCCGAACTCTTCCGCCCGCCCTACGGCAACTACAACGAGGACACGCTGCGGGCCGCGAAGTCCTGCGGCATCAAGGCGGTGCCGCTGTGGAACTCGGAGGTCTTCGCGGACCGCATGGAGTACCGCGAGTGGGACCGCGACCTGCACCCCGGCGACATCATCCTCACCCACTTCCGGGGCCGCGAGGACTGGAAGGGCACCATGCCCGACATGGTCCGCAGGCTCATGAAGACGGTCACGGACAAGGGGTACGCGGTGGCCAGGCTGGAGGACTACCTGTGACCCGGCGGGCGCGAGCACTGGCCGGGGCCCTCCTGTGCGGAGTACTCGCGCCCGCGCTGCTGACGTCCTGCGCGGATTCGATTGACCCGATCGAGCGACTGGGCCGCAAGGCCGCGGAGAAGCTCCCCGACAGGCAACCGCCCGCCTCCGCCTGTGGGCAGGCGTTCCGCAGGGCGGAACGGGTGGGCACAGACCCCGGTGCCGGGCAAGAGGAAATGAGGCGTCACGGAGGCGCGGCCGGGCAATCC
>NZ_WMBF01000169.1:0-13137 GCF_019400875.1 Streptomyces anatolicus
GGGCGCGGGACGGCGCGTGCGGCGGCTGCTCACCGCGCCGGGGGCGGCGGAGAGGGGCCGCGCTGGGTCGCGCCGGTCCTCTCCTCGCTTCTCGGCCCTCGGGTAGGGGGCGCGGACAAGTCGGAGCCTGGAGTCGCGCGGGGTACGGGACGTCACGGGAGCAGTCTTCCTGTTGACGGTCCGAAAACCCAAACGGAATGGCGTCGGTGGCCTCCGGGGGGCCGCGCCGGCCGCATGGGAGAGAGCGGGAGAACCGTCACATCAGGGGGGTGAGAAAGCGGCGCAGCGCCTCTTCGTAGCCCCCCGGGTCGGCGTTCCACATGGCGCCGTGGGGGGCGCCGGGGACGACGCGGAGTGTGACCAGTTCCGGGCGCCGCCTGGCCAGTTGGCGGGAGAGGGCCCAGGGGGCGATGGTGTCGTCGGGGCCGTGCAGGAGGAGGGTCGGGACCTTCAGCGCGTCGGGGTCCGCGGCGGCGAGGACGCGGTCGCCGCGCAGGCCCGTGCGGCCCTGGGCGGCGCGGACGGCGAGCGGAAGGAGCGGTCCGGGGGTGCGGCGGGCCGCGGCGAGGGCGCGCAGGGTGGTCTGCCAGTCGAGGACCGGGGAGTCGAGGACGAGGCCGCTGACGCGGTCGCGCAGCGCGGAGTGGGCGGCGGCGTGCAGGCACATGGTGGCGCCGGTGGACCAGCCGTGCAGGATGACGTTGCGGGCGCCGTACCGCACGGCGTAGCGGATGGCGGCGTCCAGGTCGCGCCACTCCGTCTCGCCGAGATGGCCGAGGCCGTCCGCGGAGCGGGGCGCGCCCGGGTCGCCCCGGTAGGCGACGTCGAGCACGGGCAGCCGCAGGCCGCGCAGGAAGTCCATGACGACCATGGGGTGTTCGCGGGTGGTGCCGAGGCCGTGCACGGTGATGACCCAGGTGTCGCGGACGCCGGGTACGAACCAGGCGGGCAGCCCGCCGAGTTCGCCGGGGATGTCGACGTCGGCGTGGTCGATGCCGAGCGCGGCGTGCGGGTCGCCGATGTGGACCTGCGGGGTGAGCCAGACCCTCGCGCCGGGTTCCAGGGTGCCGTGGGTGACGGCTTCGAGACGGCGTACGACGGTGTCGGCCTCGTGGGGGGCGGAGTCGAGGACGGGGCCGACGATGGCGTGGGTGCCGTTGCCGCTGAGGCCGTACGTGCCCGGGCGCAGGCTCGCGAGGGCGCGGGTCAGGGAGACCTGGCCGGCGGCCGTGGCGTGCACGGTCAGGCGGGGCTCCGTCGGCAGCGGGCGGCCCGCCGGTGCCTTGAGGGCGGCGTCGCTGGCGAACCGGCCCGCCGCGATGGCGGCCGCGGCTGTCCCCAGGGCGGCTGTGACTGCGGTGACGGCCGCTGCCGTCGCTTTGGCTGGGCGCACGGTCCCAGTGTCCGGGGCAAAGGGCCCTGGGGCCAGTGGGCGGTACTCGCCGAGTGACGCCGAGTCTCCTGAGTACCGCCGAGTGACCCCGCGCGTCTCAGGGGGACGGCTTCTGGCCGTAGCCCCTCAGCTTGTCCTGCGCCTCCCTCAGCCGCTCGGGAGAGAGAAGCGTGGGTGTGTGGCCCGGCACCGACGAGGCCGTGAGCCAGAGGCGGGACATCCACTCCAGTTGCGCCGTGCGGTCGTACGCCTGGGGCAGGGAGTCTCCGTAGGTGACCGTGCCGTGGTTCTGGAGGAGGCAGCCGGTGCGGTCGCGCAGGGCGTGGAGCATGTTCTCGGCCAGCTCCTGCGTGCCGTAGAGCGCGTAGGGGGCCACGCGGACCGGGCCGCCGAGGACGCCGGTCATGTAGTGCACCGCCGGCAGCTCGGCCACCAGTGTGGAGACGGCCGTGGCGTGTACCGCGTGGGTGTGGACCACGGCCCTCGCGTCGGTGGCGCGGTAGATCGCGAGGTGCATGGGCAGCTCGCTGGTGGGCGTGAGGTCGCCGATGACCCGCCGCCCCGCGAGGTCGACGCCGAGCGCGTCCCGCGGCCGCAGCCGGTCGTAGGGCACCCCGCTCGGCGTGACGAGGACCGTGTCGCCGACGCGTACGGAGACATTGCCCGAGGTGCCGACCACCAGGCCGTCCGCCACCGTCCTGCGGGCCGTCCCGACCAGCTCGCCCCACGCCCGCTCGACGGCGTCCCGCTCCGCGCCCTGCCGCTGCTCAGTCATGGGGCGATCCTGCCAGCCACCTCTGCGGCCCTGTCGCGGGGTGACAAGGATCTCCTCCAGGGCGCGGAGAGCCGGCCGGAGCGGGGCGCGGCAAGGGCGTCCGCGAGGGTGGTGGAAGGCGACACTCCGCCTGAATTGACGGCCTCGGCGCCCTTCTCCGTACGATCGTGATCAGTTACCTGATGGAGACGGAGCGGCGGCGCTCCACTTTGGGTCACCGCGCCGCCCGACCCAGTTCACTTTCCGTTCACCCAGGTTGCCTACGTTCCTCGTGCCACTGACGTCCAACAGAAGCCTGGGTAAATGGAACACATCACGCTTCTCCTCGGGATCGTGATCGTCACCGCTCTCGTGTTCGATTTCACGAACGGTTTCCACGACACTGCCAACGCGATGGCGACGACCATCTCGACCGGCGCTCTCAAGCCCAAGACGGCGGTGGCCATGTCCGCCGTGCTGAACCTCGTCGGAGCCTTCCTCTCCGTCGAAGTCGCCAAGACGATCTCAGGCGGCATCGTCAACGAGGACGGCCTCAAGACAGAGGTCATCTTCGCCGCGCTCGTCGGCGCGATCCTGTGGAACCTGCTGACCTGGCTGGTGGGCCTGCCCTCCAGCTCCTCCCACGCGCTCTTCGGCGGCCTCATCGGCGCCGCGGTCATGTCGATGGGCTGGTCCTCGATCAACGGCGGCACCGTCGTCACCAAGGTGCTGATCCCGGCCATAGCCGCGCCGCTCGTGGCGGGTCTCGCCGCGACGCTCGCGACGCGCCTGACGTACCGCATCGGCCGCAACACCGACACCAAGGCGACCGCCAAGGGCTACCGCTCCGGCCAGATCGCCTCCGCGGGCCTCGTCTCGCTGGCCCACGGCACGAACGACGCGCAGAAGACCATGGGCATCATCACGCTCGCCCTGGTCACCGGCGGTGTCCTCAACCCCGGCGCGAACCCCCCGATGTGGGTCATCGTCTCGGCCGGTGTGGCCATCGCCCTCGGCACCTACCTCGGCGGCTGGCGCATCATCCGCACCATGGGCAAGGGCCTCACCGACCTCCAGCCGCAGCAGGGCTTCGCCGCCCAGACCAGCGCCGCGACGGTCATCCTGGCCTCCTCGCACCTGGGCTTCTCGCTCTCCACCACCCAGTCCTGCTCCGGCGCCGTGATGGGCGCGGGCCTCGGCCGCAAGGGCGGCGTCGTCCGCTGGTCCACCGCGACTCGTATGTTCGTCGCCTGGGGCCTGACCCTGCCGGCCGCCGGCCTCGTCGGCGCGGGCGCCGAGTTCCTCACCCAGCAGGGCCCCTGGGGCATCGCGGCCACCGCCACGCTCCTGGTCGCCGGCTCGGCCGTCATCTGGACGCTCTCCCGGCGCAACGCCGTCGACCACACCAACGTCACCGACGACGACGTCCGCCGCGACGACGACACCACCGGCGCCGAGCCCGTGGGCGTCGTGACCAACGCGATCGCCGCCGTCCAGCCGCCTCCGGCGGGTCCGCTGGCCTCCGTCGGCGCCTCCGCCGACGAGCCGGTCAGGGCCACCATCGCGGCCCCCACCTCGACCACGACCGGCGCCATGGCGGACCCCGCCCGGCCCGCGACGGTATAAGGACACATCAGCATGAACATCGACTGGGCAGCTCTCGGCTCCGTCTTCGGAGTCAGCCTCGCCGTGACGGTGGCTCTCGTGGGCCTCTTCACCCTCGGCATCATCGGCCTCTCCAAGCAGGAGACGGCGTCCGCGTCGGGTGCCGGAACGGGCTCCGTGGCGCTGGCGCGCACCGGCGCGTACGCCTGCTTCGCGCTCTGCGCGGCGGCCGTGACGTACGGGATCTATCTGATCGTCGCCTGACGGCAGCGGTTTTCGGTGGGGTGCGGGACGTGGGTTCACGTCCCGCGCCCCGCTGTCGTGTGCGGGACCCGCTGTGGGGCTCCGCACACTCTCCCGCCGCAGGTCAACGGCGAGTTGACGGGCCTTCGCGGGGCGTGGTGGACTGCCGGGGCCAACTACGGCGGCAGAAGAGGAAGCCGGTGCGAATCCGGCGCGGTCCCGCCACTGTCACCGGGAAGCCACGACGCTCCCGGAAGCCAGGAACTCTCGCCGCCGATCACGTCGAACCAGGGCGCGGACACCCTGAGTGAGGACAGATCGCCATGCGCGGCCGCCCGTTGCCGGACCAGTTCCCGAGCCTCAGTGCTCCTGTGCGCACCACGACGGGCTGAGCCCATGAGTGCCGATCGCGACTTCGCGTACGGCGCCGCCGCCGGACTCCTCGGTGACCTGCTGCTCGGCGATCCCCGCCGGGGCCATCCGGTCGCCGCGTTCGGGCGTGCGGCGGGTGCCGTCGAACAAAGACTGTGGCGGGACCACCGCGGGTGGGGCGCCCTGCACGCCGTGGTCTGCGCCGGGGGCGCGGCGGGCGCCGCCGCGCTCGCCGCCCGGCTGGCACGCCGCTCCCCCGCCGCCTCCCTCGCGCTGACCGCCGCCGCGACCTGGGCCGTGGTCGGCGGGACCTCGCTCGGCCGGGAGGCGCGGGCCATCGGCGGCGCGCTCGCCGCCGGTGACATCGAGGTGGCCCGTGAGCGGCTGCCGCATCTGTGCGGACGCGATCCGCAGGCGCTGGACTCCGACGGCGTCGCGCGCGCCGTCGTCGAGTCCGTCGCCGAGAACACCTCCGACGCGGTGGTCGGGGCGCTGGTGTGGGGGGCCGTCGGCGGAGTGCCGGGGCTCGTCGCGTTCCGTGCCGTGAACACCCTCGACGCCATGGTCGGCCACAAGTCGCCCAGGTACCGCCGCTACGGCTGGGCCTCCGCCCGGCTCGACGACATCCTCGGGTGGCCGGGGGCGCGGCTCACCGCCGGGCTCGCGGCGCTGGCCGGGGAGTCACCTTCGGGGGCGGTACGAGCCTGGCGCGCGGACGCCGGCAAGCACCCGAGCCCCAACGCCGGTCCCGTCGAGGCCTCCTTCGCGGGAGCACTCGGCGTGCGGCTCGGCGGGACCCTCTCGTACGGCGGACGTGTCGAGCACCGGCCGGTCCTGAACGGGGACGGGCGGGACGTGCGCGTGGCCGACATCGAGCGGGCCGTGCGGCTCTCCCGGCGGGTGAGCTGGCTGGCGCTGGGCGTCGCGGTGACGGCCCGCCGGGTGCTCCGGCGGTCGGCGAAGTCAGGGAGAGACGTATGAGTGGCGGACTGCTGGTCGCCGGAACCACCTCGGACGCCGGGAAGAGCGTCGTCACCGCCGGGATCTGCCGGTGGCTGACCCGCAAGGGCGTGGCCGTCGCGCCGTTCAAGGCGCAGAACATGTCCCTCAACTCCTTCGTCACCCGCGAGGGGGCCGAGATCGGCCGGGCGCAGGCCATGCAGGCGCAGGCGGCCCGTGTCGAGCCGAGCGCCCTGATGAACCCCGTACTCCTCAAGCCGGGCAGCGACCGCTCAAGTCAGGTCGTGCTCATGGGCAAGCCCGTGGGCGAGATGAGTGCGCGCGGCTACCACGGGGGGCGTCAGGCCGCGCTGCTCGACACCGTCGTGGGATGCCTCGAGGAGTTGCGGGGCAGCTATGACGCCGTGATCTGTGAAGGGGCGGGCAGTCCCGCCGAGATCAATCTGCGCCGCACCGACATCGTGAACATGGGGATCGCGCGGGCCGCCCGCTTCCCCGTCCTGGTGGTCGGGGACATCGACAGGGGCGGGGTCTTCGCGTCCTTCTTCGGTACGACGGCGCTGCTGAGCGCGGCCGACCAGGAGCTGGTCGCCGGGTATCTCGTCAACAAGTTCCGGGGCGATGTCTCGCTCCTCGAACCCGGCCTCGACATGCTGCACGGGCTCACCGGGCGGCGCACGTTCGGTGTGCTGCCTTTCCGGCACGGGCTCGGCATCGACGAGGAGGACGGCCTGCGGGTCTCCCTGCGGGGTGCCGTGCGGGAGTCCGTGGTGGCGCCGCCGGTCGGGGCGGACGTGCTGCGGGTCGCGGTCTGCGCGGTGCCGCTGATGTCCAACTTCACGGACGTGGACGCGCTGGCCGCCGAGCCGGGTGTCGTCGTGCGGTTCGTGGACCGGGCCGAGGAACTCGTCGACGCCGACCTCGTGGTCGTCCCGGGCACGCGCGGGACCGTGCGTGCCCTTGAGTGGCTGCGCGAGCGCGGGCTCGCGGACGCCCTGGCCCGCCGCGCCGCCGAGGGGCGGCCGGTGCTCGGGATCTGCGGCGGTTTCCAGGTGCTCGGCGAGCACATCGAGGACGAGGTCGAGTCGCGCGCGGGTGCGGTGGACGGGCTCGGGCTGCTGCCGGTGCGGGTGCGGTTCGCCCGCGAGAAGACCCTGGCCCGTCCGGTGGGTGAGGCCCTGGGCGAGCCGGTCGAGGGGTACGAGATCCATCACGGGGTCGCCGAAGTCCTGGGCGGGGAGCCGTTCCTGGACGGCTGCCGGGTCGGCGAGGTGTGGGGCACGCACTGGCACGGGTCGCTGGAGAGCGACGCGTTCCGGCGCCGGTTCCTCACCGAGGTGGCGCGCGCGGCGGGGCGCCGCTTCGTGCCCGCGCCCGACACCTGCTTCGGCGCGCTGCGCGAGGAGCAGCTCGACCTGCTCGGCGACCTGATCGAAGAACACGCGGACACGGATGGGCTGTTGCGCCTGATCGAGAAGGGGGCGCCGGCCGGGCTGCCGTTCATCGCACCCGGAGCGCCGTCGGCATCACCAGAACGTGCCAAGGAGGCCCTGTGAGTACCCCGTATCCGTTCACCGCCCTTGTCGGGCAGGACGACCTGCGGCTCGCGCTCTTGCTGAACGCCGTCTCGCCCGCCGTCGGCGGCGTACTCGTACGGGGTGAGAAGGGCACCGCCAAGTCCACCGCCGTACGCGCCCTCTCGGCGCTGCTGCCCGAGGTGCCGGTCGTCGCGGGGTGCCGCTTCTCGTGCGACCCGGCCGCGCCCGACCCGAACTGCCCCGACGGGCCGCACGAGGCGGGCGGCGGCACGGCGCGGCCCGCGCGGATGGTGGAGCTGCCGGTCGGCGCTTCCGAGGACCGGCTCGTCGGCGCCCTCGACATCGAGCGGGCGCTCGCGGAGGGCGTCAAGGCCTTCGAGCCCGGGCTGCTCGCCGACGCGCACCGGGGCATCCTCTACGTCGACGAGGTCAATCTTCTCCACGACCACCTGGTCGACTTGCTCCTGGACGCCGCCGCGATGGGCGCCTCGTACGTCGAGCGCGAAGGCGTGTCCGTGCGGCACGCCGCCCGCTTCCTGCTCGTCGGCACGATGAACCCCGAAGAGGGCGAGCTGCGGCCGCAGTTGCTCGACCGGTTCGGCCTCACCGTCGAGGTGGCGGCCTCCCGCGAGACGGACCAGCGCGTCGAGGTCGTGCGGCGACGGCTGGCGTACGACGACGACCCCGAGGGGTTCGCCGAGCGCTGGGCGGAGGACGAGACCGCGCTGCGGGAGCGGGTCGTGGCGGCCCGCGCGCTCCTGCCCCAAGTCACCCTCGGTGACGGCGCGTTGCGGCAGATCGCGGCAACCTGCGCGGCCTTCGAGGTCGACGGGATGCGCGCGGACATCGTGATGGCCCGCACGGCGACGGCGCTGGCCGCCTGGGCGGGACGCACGGACGTGGAGAGCGAGGACGTGCGGCAGGCCGCGCTGCTCGCGCTGCCGCACCGCAGGCGCCGCAACCCCTTCGACGCGCCGGGGCTCGACGAGGACAAGCTCGACGAGACGCTGGAGGAGGCGAAGGACCAAGAGGGGGGCGAGGCGCCCGAGCCGCCCGAGGACGACCCCGACGGGGGTGGCCCCGGTGACGGCGGTGGCGGCGGGCAGCCCCCGGAGGGTGGCGGCCCCGACGCCCCGGAACTCCCTTCCCAGCAGCAGGGCCCCGGCTCCGACGAGGCACCGGCGGCCCCCCGGGAACCGGCCCCGAGCGCCGGCCCCGGAGCCGGCGAGCAGCAGCCCGTACGCGCCGCCGAGCCCTTCCGCACGAAAATGCTGAGCGTGCCCGGCATCGGCGAGGGCGCGGCGGGGCGGCGCTCCCGTGCCCGTACCGAGCACGGCCGTACGACGGGTTCGCGGCGACCCAAGGGCGCGCTGACCAAGCTGCACCTGGCGGCGACGGTGCAGGCGGCCGCGCCGCACCAGAAGGCCCGTGGCCGCTCCGGTACCGGCCTTGTCATACGCCGTGACGATCTGCGGCAGGCGACGCGCGAGGGCCGCGAGGGCAACCTCGTACTGTTCGTCGTGGACGCCTCCGGGTCGATGGCGGCGCGGCAGCGGATGAGCGCCGTCAAGGGCGCCGTGCTCTCCCTCCTCCTCGACGCCTACCAGCGGCGCGACAAGGTGGGGCTCGTGACGTTCCGGGGCAAGGACGCTGAGGTCGCGCTGCCGCCGACGTCGTCGGTGGACGCGGCGGCGGCCCGGCTTGAGTCGCTGCCGACGGGCGGGCGCACCCCGCTGGCGGCGGGCCTGCTGAAGGCGCACGACGTGCTGCGCGTCGAGCGGCTGCGGGACGCGGCGCGGCGGCCGCTGGTGGTCGTGGTGACGGACGGGCGCGCCACGGGCGGCGTGGAGCCGGTGGCCCAGGCGGGGCGCGCGGCGCGGCTGTTCGCCGCCGAGGGTGTCGCCTCGGTGGTCGTGGACTGCGAGTCGGGTTACGTACGGCTGGGCCTGGCCGGGCAGTTGGCGGGCGAGCTCGGCGGGACGGCCGTGACGCTGGACGAGCTGCGGGCGGATTCGATCGCCGGTCTCGTCAAGAACGTACAGGGAATGAACTCGCCTTCCAGGAGGGCCGCTTAATGCCGCAGGGACAGCCGAACGTCGTACCGGACGACGGACTCACGACGCGCCAGCGCCGCAACCGCCCGCTCGTCTTCGTCCACACGGGCATCGGCAAGGGCAAGTCGACCGCCGCGTTCGGGCTCGCGCTGCGGGCCTGGAATCAGGGGTGGCCGGTCGGTGTCTTCCAGTTCGTGAAGTCGGCGAAGTGGAAGGTCGGCGAGGAGAACGCGCTGAAGGTGCTCGGCGCCTCCGGTGAGGGCGGGAGCGTCGCCTGGCACAAGATGGGCGAGGGCTGGTCGTGGATCCAGCGTGCCCCCGCCGAGGGCGAGTTGACCAACGAGGACAAGGCCCGCGAGGGCTGGGAGCAGGTCAAGCGGGACCTCGCCGAGGAGACTTACAAGCTGTACGTCCTCGATGAGTTCGCCTATCCGATGCACTGGGGCTGGATCGACACGGACGAGGTCGTGGAGGTGCTGCGCGACCGGCCCGGTACGCAGCATGTCGTCATCACCGGGCGGAACGCCCCGCAGAAGCTGATCGACTTCGCGGATCTCGTCACCGACATGTCGAAGGTCAAGCACCCGATGGACGCCGGGCAGAAGGGGCAGAGGGGCATCGAGTGGTAGCTCGTCTCGTCATCGCGGCGCCGTCGTCGGGCAGCGGCAAGACGACCGTCGCGACGGGCCTGATGGCCGCCTTCGCGGCGGCCGGGCTCGCCGTCTCCCCGCACAAGGTCGGGCCGGACTACATCGACCCCGGCTACCACGCGCTGGCGACCGGCCGCCCCGGCCGCAACCTCGATGCGTATCTGTGCGGCCCCGAGCTGATCGAGCCGCTCTTCGCGCACGGCTCCGCCGGGTGCGATCTCGCCGTGATCGAGGGCGTGATGGGGATGTACGACGGGGCGGCGGGCCGGGGCGAGCTGGCGTCCACGGCGCATGTCGCCAAGCTGCTGCGGGCGCCGGTGGTGCTGGTCGTCGACGCGTCGTCGCAGTCGCGTTCGGTGGCGGCGCTCGTGCACGGCTTCGCCTCGTGGGACCCGGAGGTACGGGTCGCGGGCGTCATCCTCAACAAGGTCGGCTCGGACCGGCACGAGACGCTGCTCCGGGAGGCCCTGGAGGAGTCCGGGGTGCCGGTGCTCGGGGCGCTGCGCCGTGCGCCTCAAGTGCGGGCTCCCTCGCGGCACTTGGGGCTTGTGCCGGTCGCCGAGCGGCGGGCGGAGGCGGTGGAGTCCGTGGCGGCGCTTGCCTCGCGGGTGCGGGAGGGGTGTGACCTGGAGGGGCTTCTCGCGCTGGCACGCAGCGCGCCGTCCCTGCGGGGGGCGGCGTGGGACCCCGCGTCGGGGTTCGGGGCGTCACCGGCTTCGCCGGGTTCGTCCTCAAGCGCCGGACGGGCTGAATTTTCCCCGGCCGGGCCCGGGAGGCAGCGTCCTGTTGTCGCCGTCGCCGGTGGGGCCGCCTTTACGTTCTCGTATGCCGAGCACGCTGAGCTGCTGGCCGCCGCCGGGGCCGAGGTCGTACCGTTCGACCCGCTCCACGACGAGGAGCTGCCGGAGGGGGCCGCCGGGCTGGTCATCGGGGGCGGGTTCCCCGAGGTGTACGCGCCCGAGCTGTCCGCCAACGAGCCGCTGCGCAAGGCCGTGGCTCAGCTCGCGGGGTCCGGGGCGCCCGTCGCCGCCGAGTGCGCGGGGCTGCTGTATCTGGCCCGGGAGCTGGACGGGAAGCCGATGTGCGGGGTCCTCGACGCGCAGGCGCGGATGTCGCAGCGGCTGACGCTGGGCTATCGCGAGGCGGTCGCCGTGTCGGACAGTGTCCTCGCGGCGGCGGGGACGCGGATGCGGGGTCACGAGTTCCACCGCACGGTCGTGGAGCCCGGCGCCGGGGCGGCTGCCGCGTGGGGTCTGCACGCTCCCGAGCGGCGCGTCGAAGGGTTCGTACAGGGGAACGTCCACGCCAGTTATCTGCACACGCACTGGGCGGCGCGGCCGGACATCGCGCGGCGCTTCGTCGAGAGCTGCACGCCGTGACGGTGACGTACGCCGTGAAGACACCGGGCGGCTCATTCGGCGATGCCCACCACCGCCCAGATGAACGCCGCGCCCGCCACCGTGCACAGCAGCGTCGAGCGGGCGGGGTGGTCGTGGTGGGCCTCGGGCAGGATCTCGGCGGCCGCGAGGTACAGCAGCGCGCCGCCGAAGAAGCCGAGGTAGCCGCCGAGCAGCCCCTCCGGGATGGCGAGGAGCAGCGTCGACGCGGCGCCCACCACCGGCGCCACCGCGTCCGCGAAGAGCATCGCGAGCGCCTTGCGGCGGGCGTTCCCGTACAGACTGGTGATCGTGTACGTGTTGAAGCCGTCCGCGAAGTCATGGGCGATGACCGCGAGCGCCACGGCCACGCCCATGCCGCCGCCCACCTGGAAGGCGGCGCCGATCGCGACGCCGTCCATCACGCTGTGCCCGACCATCGCCGCGGCCGCCGTGAGGCCCACCTGGGGGACCCTGCCGTTCTCGTGCCCGGCGGCGCCGTGCGCGGCCTGCCGGACCGCGAGGAGGCGTTCCACCAGATGGGCGACGAGGAAACCGGCCACGAACAGGAGCAGGGCCGCCGGTACGCCGAAGACCGGCTCACCGGCGGCGTCCAGCGCCTCGGGCAGCAGGTCGAGACCGACCACGCCGAGCATCAGGCCACCCGCGAGCCCCAGTACGAGGTGGCGCCGGTCGGTGACCCGCTGGGCCGTCCAGCCGCCCACCAGGGTCATGAGAAAGGCGCCGAGCGCCACGAACACCGCCATGGGCCCTTGCTAGCCGATTGACCCCGCTTCGCGCGCATCCCTCACCCCGTGTCCCCTCACCTCCTAGGAAAGGACCCCTCCATGGCTGACGCCCAGGTTCTCGTCGTGGGCGTCGGCGCCTGCGAGGGCGCCCCCCTGGAGGAGGTGCTCGGGCTCGTACGGGACGCGGTCGGCGAGGCCGGATTCACCGAAGGGGCGGTCGCCGAGCTCGCGACGGTCGACGTGAAGGCCGGGGAGCCGGGGATCGTCGGGGCTGCGGCGCGGCTCGGGGTGCCGCTCGTGGCGTACCCGGCGGCCGAGCTGGCGGAGGTGACGGTTCCGAACCCCTCGGCGCGGTCCAGTGCGGCAGTGGGGACGCCTTCGGTGGCGGAGGCGGCGGCGCTGCGCGGCGGCGGCGAACTCCTCGTCCCCAAGCGGAAGTCGGCGCCGGTGGGGCGCCCGCCGATGGCGACCTGCGCGGTGGCTCGCCGCGACGGTGCTTCCGGAGGGCCCGGCACCGGCCATGACCTGCGCCACCATGGCGACGCGGAGGTACGTGACGACGGCGCGGACCTCACCGACCTGGCGGTGAACGTACGGGCCGACACTCCCCCGGCGTGGCTGAAAGAGGTCATCGCCGCGTCCCTGGACGGCTTGGCGGCGTATCCGGACGGCAGGCAGGCGCGGGAGGCGGTGGCGGCGCGGCACGGTCTGACGCCGGACCGGGTGCTGCTCACCTCGGGTGCGGCGGAGGCGTTCGTGCTGCTCGCGCGGGCGCTGAAGGTCCGTCGCCCCGTCGTCGTGCACCCGCAGTTCACCGAGCCCGAGGCGGCGTTGCGGGACGCGGGGCACGAGGTGGGGCGGGTGCTGCTGCGGGAGGAGGACGGGTTCCGCCTGGGGGGTCGCGCGGTGGTCCCGGAGGAGGCCGACCTCGTGGTCATCGGCAACCCGACGAACCCGACGTCCGTGCTCCACCCGGCGGCGTCGATCGCCGCGCTGGCCCGGCCCGGGCGGATCCTGGTGGTGGACGAGGCGTTCATGGACGCGGTGCCGGGCGAGCGGGAGGCGCTTGCAGGCCGTACGGACGTGCCCGGCCTGGTCGTGCTGCGCAGTCTGACGAAGACGTGGGGCCTGGCCGGGCTCCGGATCGGTTACGTCCTCGCCTCCCCCGACGTGATCTCCGCGCTCGCGCAGGCGCAGCCGCTGTGGCCGGTGTCCACGCCCGCGCTGGTGGCGGCGCGGGCGTGCGTGGCCCCGCGGGCGCTGGCGGAGGCCGGCCACGCCGCGCACCGCGTCGCGGCGGACCGGGCGCATCTCCTCGCGGGCCTCGCCGAGTTGGCCCCCTTCGGGGTCCGCGCGGTGGGTCCGGCGGAGGGTCCTTTCGTGCTCGTCCGGGTGCCCGGCGCGCTGGGGGTACGGGATCGGCTGCGGGCCCGAGGCCGGGGA